>NZ_JBWPVU010000014.1:0-8091 GCF_056590255.1 Fenollaria sp. C0166D3 | reverse complement strand
CTTTAGCTCAGTTGGTTAGAGCGTCCGGCTCATAACCGGCAGGTCCGGGGTTCGAGTCCCTGAAGGTCCACCAATTTAGGGGTTTAGCTCAGCTGGTAGAGCAACGGTCTCCAAAACCGTGTGCCGAGGGTTCGAAACCTTCAACCCCTGCCATAAGCCTTTTATAGGCTTATTTTTTTAGCTTTTTTTATGGCTTTCATTATATATTATTAGAATGGATGTGTTCTCATGAAGGCACGCGCTTTTTTTAATACAATTGAAGATATATTATTACAGTCTTTAAAAGATGAACTTGATTTAACACCTAAGCCTGGCTGTGTTGATGGACGTGACTCTGGCCCACACGCAGACATGGATTATGATGTTTTTTTAAGGAGCATTTCATCTCTTAAAGGCTATTTTTTTGAGATAATGGAAGTGTCGAACAGAAAAAATACTTTTGCAGACACTTTTGAAGCGATTAGGCCCATTGGCATGAAGTATGAAGAGATGATGTATGAGGCGACAGGTGGCATCAACACACACAAGGGCGCCATCTTTACTCTTGGTGTTATCGCTTCTGCCATAGCTAGGCTTTATTATGACAACAAATACATTACCATTGATCTAATTAGTGAATATGTAAAAAAGCTTTGCGCAAATATTTTTGATGATTTTAATAAAAAAGAGATGCAGGACTCGAATGGTATGCGCGCCTATCAAAATAATGCTGAGCACTCGGGTATCAGGTATGAGGCGTATCATGGTTTTAAGACGGCTCTTGATTCTTATGAATTTTATAAAAATACAAAGGACTTCTTAAGGACTTACATCTACATCGTTTCAACTCTTGATGATACGACGACTATAAATAGAGTTGGCGAATCTGGCCTAGCTTTTTCCAAAGACTACGCGAAAAAGGTATTAGATAGCGAAAATTTTGACGAAGAGCTTAAGGAAATGGATAAATTTTACACTGAGAAGAACATTTCGACTGGCGGCTGCGCTGACACTATCGAGCTCGTTTACTTCTTCAAGCGCATGGATGATTTTTTAGCTTCTTATATGAATGACTTTCTATATAATAAGGAAGAAAGATGGGGGATTATCACTAAGGCGATGGAGGATCGTAATAAGCCCATCATCACCCTTAATCTAAATATAAAGGGTATGCATAAGGACAAGGATGAGTTTGAGCCCATTTACAAGGCTGCGAAAATGTATTTATCTTCATACGAGTGCATATATGAGAACGAGGATAATTACTCAGCCATCTATCTAGCGAAGGGCGAGGCAACTGATGAGAAGAAAAAATTTGTGCATTTAGAAGAGGAGCATGACTTTATGCGCTTTGTAGACATTGATGTGATTGATACTGATCTTAAGCCTATATCGAGGACTGAGCTTGGCTATGCGAAGAGGACGTGTATCGTTTGCGGTGGCGACAGATTCACTTGCATGCGAGAAGATAGGCATACGCAAGAGGACTTCAACGCAAGTTTAAATGCGGCTTTATTAAATCTTGACAAATAGTCTCATTTACTATATAATATTAACTATGGAAAAAAGGTTTATTAATATGGCAATCAGAGAAGCGATAAAGGCGTACAAGCTTGGCGAGGTGCCTGTTGGAGCGGTTATTGTGAAGGATGGAGAAGTGATTTCAAAGGCCTATAATGAGACGATAACGATGAAGGACGCATCAGCTCATGCTGAGATGCTTGCTATAAGACGGGCGTGTGAAAAGCTCGATAACTACAGGCTCACAGACTGCGAGCTCTATGTAACGCTTGAACCTTGCATGATGTGCCTAGGAGCGATTTTGGAAGCGCGTATAAAAAACTTATACATAGGTCTACTTGATTACAAGAAAGGCGCTTGTATTAGTAAAATGCAGCTTCACAACTCATCTCTTAGCTATCACAAGCTGGGTGTTTATTACAGTGAGAGCAAAATTTATAAATTTCTTTTGCAAAACTTCTTCAAGAACTTAAGGAATAAATAGGGAGTGGTATCGAAGAGGTCATAACGGGGCGCACTCGAAATGCGTTAGGGGCCTTGCTCCACGTGGGTTCGAATCCCACCCACTCCGCCATTTTAATAATTTCGTGCACTAGTAGCTCAGTTGGATAGAGCAGCGCCCTCCTAAGGCGTGTGCCGGGGGTTCGATTCCTCTCTAGTGCGCCACTTTATTTTTTCACAAGGAGGTAATTAGGTGATTTTAAAGAAAAAAAAGCTTGGCATTATCGCAAGTGTAGCGCTTTTGACCCTTGCTATGGTCCTAGCTTTTGTATATAAGAATTTTTTCTCGAGGGTAGAAGTTTTCTCTTCTGGAAAGTCCTTGGGAGTTTACTCTAGCGTACATAATTTTAATAAAGCTATAGATAATTATAAGTCCAAATATGAAGATAGATATGGTGCGGATCTTGTAAAAGCAAATTACGAGTTCAAAAAAAGCGATAAAGAGCTTAGAAACGCTATATCTGAAGACGCTTTCTATGCAAATGCTTATGCTGTTCAAAAGAGTGGCGAGACTCTTTACGCGCTTAAGAATGAAGACGCTGCAAATGAGTTTTTAACAGCAATTGAGAACCATTACTACAGTGACAATACCATTTGCGTGAAGATTAAGGACAATATTGAGCTTAAAAAAGAAAAGATCTCTCTTAAGGATTTAAGAACTGTAAATTCAGCTCTTAAAGAGGTTTTAGAGAACAATAAATTGAAGAATGACAAGGCCATAAACGTATTACTAACAAAAAAGGAAAATGTTGAAGAAGTCATAGCTATGCCGGTTGAAAGTCAAGACGATCCAAGCCTTCCAAGAGGCGAGACTGTTCTTTCAATGGACGGCGAAGACGGACTTAAGGCTGTTAAGAGCATCGCTTACTACGAAAATGACGAGCTTATAAATAAAGTTGTTTTAGAAGAAAATGTGAAGAAAAAGGCTGCTCCGAAGCTGGTTCTTGTTGGAACTAGAAAGGCTTTAGCTGATGGCAGTTTTACAAAACCTACCAGAGGCGGCATTTCATCAGGCTTTGGAAGAAGATGGGGTAGACAGCACACTGGCGTTGACATTGACGCCGATTACGGTGACGCTGTATACGCATCAGACGGCGGTGTTGTAAGCTTTGCAGGCTTCTTAGGCACTTACGGCAAACTTATCGAAATTGACCACCAAAACGGTTACAAGACAAGATACGCTCACTTAAGCAGTATAAATGTTTCAAAAGGCGAAACTTTGATGAAAGGCGATTTTATTGGTAAAGTTGGTACAACTGGCCGAGTAACTGGACCGCATCTACATTTTGAAGTTATTGTTAATGGCAAGAGCCAAAATCCACTAAATTATATCAGAGGCAATTAATATGAAGAAATTTCTAGCACTAGTACTCGTTCTTCTGATGAGCGTGACTATGTTTTCATGCACAAAGAAGATTGAATACAACGATGCAAAGGACTTAAGTCATAAGTACTTGGACGCGCTTAGAAGCGCTGACGGCGACGTGCTTTTCGAAGCAGCTAGGCTTAAGAATCAAAAACAAATAGAGAAAGAAGATTTTCAAAGATCTTTAACTCAAACTATAAAAAAATTAGGTGAGTTCAAAGAAGGCAAGGACGAAAAATTCGAGTACATTGAGAATACTTTCGTTTTATCGAGTGAAGATAGATTTGATTATAGGATGGTGACATCCATCATCGAGCTTGATAAGTCAGGCAGTTTGAACAACGCCTACTTTATGCTTAAAGAGCCCATCTGTGAAGATAACGATGATTTCAAAGAAGAAAGCTTTATTCTTGACAATGATGGAGCCAAGATGTATGGCGCTCTTACCATTCCAAAGGATTTTACTTCTAAGAAAGTAGTATTTATGATGCAAGGCTCTGGTCCGCAAGATATGGACGAAACAGTTGGTATAAGTGGAAACAAGCCATTTAAAGACCTTGCTCATGGTCTTGCAAAGCATGGCATAGCAACACTTAGAATTGACAAAAGATATGTAAATAACGCGCCAAAGGACTACACAGTTGATGAAGAGGTTTTATCGGACGCGAAGCTTGCTATAGAAGAACTTAAGAAAGACTCAAGATTTGATGATGTTTATGTGCTTGGCCACTCACTTGGAGCGATGCTTGCGCCAAGAGTAGCTAAGGACGAGGGTTTGAAGAAGGTCGCAATGCTATCGGCATCGACTATGAAATTCACAGACATAATTTATACGCAACAAATGGAGTATCTTGACTCAGGTGAAGTAAATAAGTCAGTTGCTGAATTTCAAAAGAAAGAGATCACAAAGTTTAAAGAGCAAGTTGACAATATGACTGAAAAAACAAAGGGTAACTTCTTTAGTATGCCTGCGTCATACGTTTACTCGGTCAACCAAGTAAATCCAGTAGAGGACATAAAAGCTTCAGACTTTGATGTCTTTATAGGACACGGCTCAAAGGACTTCCAAGTTAAGAAGGATGAACTTGAAAAGTTCAAAAAGGCCTTGGGAGATAGAGGACTTGTGATATATAATCTATATGAAGGGCTTAATCACTTGATGATGCCTGAGGACTCAGATGAGTTTTCTGTAGAGATATATGACAAGCCAAATCACGTAAGTCAATTAGTGATAGATGATTTAGCAGAGTTTTTTAAATAATATATTTGGCGAATAGAGATATTCGCCATTTTTATGGAGGGAAAATGTTAAAGGCGATTGCATTCACATTAATATTCTTAGGAACAGCACTTCAGCTTCCTAGCAAGATAGAATCGTATAAAAAAGAAAGAAACGCGGAAAATTTATTAGAGATGCTTGCTTATTCACTAATAGCAATAGGATCATTTTTGCTAGCACTAGGATATTTCTTTGGATAAAATTAATATGTGATTATGAGAGACTTGTAATAAGTCTCTTTTTTAATGGGTTTGGGTATATATAATTAAGTGCTAATATATTATTAAGAGGTGTATTATTATGAAAACTATAGAGAGGCCTTGGTTTAAAGTATCTAAATTCTTAGGCATATGGGGAGGAATTCCATTAACAATAATTGGATTAATTACTTATATATATTGGAAGAATATTGCGTGTTTAATAAATGGATTCGTATGGTTATTTATTTCTATGGCCTTTTTGTGCAAAGCACTTCTTGAATATTATAAATTAAAAAAATTAAAAGATAGTGGAGTTAAATACGAGTGCAAGATTAATAGATTAATCCCTCTTCACTATATAAGATTTGGTTCATATATTGTATCAAAAGTTGAATGCACATATGAGATCGATGGAACTAGATATGAAATTTTGGACGGACCATATCTTTTGTCTCCATTTGAGAAAGAAGAAAAACTATCAGCTATTGCCTACATAGGAAAAAATAAAAGTATGCTTGTTTTATCAAGGATGTAGCGTAAGAAGCAAATTGCTTTTTACGCTTTTTTCTTATCTAATAATAGCTTTTGGGTATATATAATTAGGTGATTATATGAAAAATATGAATGAAAATATCAATCTAGCAGATGAACTATACGATAAAATTGAGAAGGAACTTGGCAAGCTTAAGAAGGTGAAGATACTAGTACTAGGCAAGACTGGTGCGGGTAAGTCGACTCTTATCAATGCCTTGTTCCGTGAGGACATACTAAAGACTGGGGTTGGCTATCCTATGACCAAAAACATTGTCAAGGTAGAGAAGGACGGCGTGCCTCTTACTTTATACGACACGCGTGGACTTGAGCTGGACAATGACTCGCGCCTAGAAGTATACAAGGAAGTCGCAAACTTTGTGAGCGATATGTATTTAAAAGGTGACGACGAAAAACTCAATCTTATCTACTTTTGTATCAACGCCCAAGGCCTTAGGATAGAGAAGGAAGAGGAAGAGCTCATAAGAACGCTTAGTAAAGAGAATAAAGTCATCATAGTCCTTACAAAATTCTTCTCTGAAGAAGCCAAAGATTTCTACGACTTCATTAAAAATATGAATATGGGTGAGTATGCCATAGCTCCAGTGCTTGCGAAAAACCTTAAGATTAACCGCGACAATATTATTTTGTCGCATGGACTTGAGGACCTTGTACAGATGAGTATGGATGCGCTTGAAGAAGAGTACCAAATATCTTTTAACAATGCCCAACATGCAGATTTAAAACTAAAAGCAGAAAAGGCGCGCAGTTGGGCGAAGAAATACATTGCCTCAAGCTTTGGAGTTGGTTTCATTCCAATACCATTTTCCGATGCATCGGTACTGGTACCCATGGAGCTAACTATGCTTGCTCATATCACAGCCATATTTGGAGTGCCGGTGAACAAAAAGAGACTCGCTTCAATCATCGCAGGTCTCGGCGGAACCATGGGCGCGACCTATCTTGGACGCTTTATAGTAAGTAACGCATTAAAATTCTTTCCAGGCGCAGGAACCGTTGTCGCTGGGCTAATAAGCGGCACAACTGCCTCAGCCATCATGGCATCACTTGCCTTTGCCTACATCGAAGTACTGACAGTCCTTCTTAAAAAAGCAAAGACGGGTGACGACATAGACGACAAAGAGTTAGAAGAGATGCTAAAGAAGCTATATAAAGAAAATTTAAAGAATCACAAGAAGCTTAAATAAATTAAGACCTTAAGAGTTAGCTCCTAAGGTCTTTTACTTTGCCTATATTAAAATATTATCTATATATGAACCAAACTAATACGTAGCCGACTAAGACTGCTGTCAAAGTGAATGGAACGCTCATCTTCATAAAGTCTTTGTTCTCGACAGTGTAGCCCGCTTCCTTAAGTATGCCAAGTGAAGCGATGTTTGCTGAGGCACCTATTGGCGTGATGTTTCCACCAAGTGTCGCACCGCTAAGTAGTCCGAAGTAAAATACTGTCATGTCGAATGGCACATGCGTTGAAATTACTGAAAGAACTGGTAGCATAGTCGCTACATAAGGGATGTTGTCAACGAAGGCACTGATCAAGACGCTGCCCCAAACAAGTGCTGTGTATAATAAGAACGGCTTATCCGCTAGCTTTATGAATAGCTTTGCGATTTCATCGATAACACCAGCATTTTCAATACCGGATATAATGATGAATAGCCCTGCAAGTAAGCCAAGTGTGTTGAAGTCGATTTCGCTTGCAACTGTTTTGATTATGGATGAGTCTTTATGTCTTATCAAGTGATAGATTACACCGAAGATAGCTACACATACGCAGATAAGTCCGTTTAGTATATCTATCTTTTGATCTTGCGGAATAAATGATGCAAAGATTAATAGCACTATCATAAGTATAACTAAGAATGTCGGCATCATGTCTTTAACTTTTGTTACTTCAATTGCATCGACTTTACCTCTCATATCTTTTGTTTGAATGTAAATAACAATAGTAGCGATTAGCGCTGAGATTTGAACAATCCAGAACATACCCATGTGTCCATTATATACGAAGAAGTCGAAGAAAGTCATGTTTAGCGCACTTCCTAGAAGTATCGAGGATGTATCGCCTACTAAAGTTGCCGCACCTTGTAAATTTGATGATATCGATATCGCTATAATCATCTTTACTGGTGATATCTTTAGCTTTTTCGCTAAACTCATGGCAACGGGTGCAATCATAAGTACTGTTGCAACGTTATCAATAAAGGCTGAGACGAAGCCGGCAAACATTGATAAGAAAAGTATGATGAGTCTTATGTCCTTAACCTTGTTTATGATAAGGTCAGCAAGCCTAGTTGGCATCAAGCTTTCTGAGAAAAGTGAGACAAGCATCATCGTTCCACCTATCATCAAAAGCACATTAAAGTCTATAGCGCCCCAAACTGTATTTAAAGGAACTATGTTTAAAATTATAAAAACAAGCGCACTTATGCCGACAACTAGTGGTCTATGATTAACGAATTTAATCATAAATATGTAAGTTATAACGAAAAGTGCAGCTGCGAGTATGAGTCTGTCCATGTAATCCTCCTTTGTAATATCTATTACTAACCATATAATTATATATATAATAAGAAAAAATGTCAAGATGAGAGAAGCAAAATATTGATTTTTTCGTCTTAATTGTCAAGACATATGTTACACTTAGAAAAATATTCTTTTACAACTTGGTTTGGTGTCTTAAAATTTAATGA
>NZ_JBWPVU010000015.1:0-2101 GCF_056590255.1 Fenollaria sp. C0166D3 | reverse complement strand
AAATAGGTCAAGTTACTAAGAGCGCAGGGCGGATGCCTTGGCACCAAGAGGCGAAGAAGGACGTAGAAAGCTGCGAAAAGCTCCCTAGATCTGCAAACAAGAAACGAAAGGGAGATATCCGAATGGGGCAACCCACTTAAGCAAACCTTAAGTATCTATATATGAATAAAATAGTATATAGAGGCAATACCGGGAGAACTGAAACATCTAAGTACCCCGAGGAAAAGAAAGAAACATCGATTTTCAAAGTAGCGGCGAGCGAAATGGAAAGAGCCCGCTTAAAGAAATACTAAAAAAATATCCGAATGATCTTGGAAAAATCATCCAAAGAAAGTGAAAGACTTGTAGGAGAAGATATTAATATTTCAATAAGCTTTACGAGTACCACAAGGCACGAGAAACCTGGTGGGAATACGGGAGGACCACCTCCCAAGGCTAAATACTACTTGGTGACCGATAGAGAACAGTACCGTGAGGGAAAGGTAAAAAGAACCCCGAAAGGGGAGTGAAATAGAACCTGAAACCCTGCGTTTACAAGCAAAGAAAGCACGTGAAAAGTGCAATCTTGTACTTTTTGTAGAACGGGCCAGCGAGTTACTTTTGTAAGCAAGGTTAAGAAGTTAAGCTTCGAAGCCGAAGAGAAATCAAGTCTTAATAGGGCGACATAGTTTACAGGAGTAGACCCGAAACCAGGTGACCTATCCATGAGCAGAGTGAAGTTAAAGTAAAATTTAATGGAGGCTCGAACCGGGTGTGGTTTAAAACACATCGGATGACTTGTGGATAGGGGTGAAAAGCCAATCGAACCTGGAGATAGCTGGTTCTCCTCGAAATAGCTTTAGGGCTAGCCTTTAGGATGTTTAATGGAGGTAGAGCTACTGACTGGTTGCGGGGTGTTTATACATTACCAAAACCTATCAAACTCCGAATGCCAAGAAAACAAACCTAAGGAGTCAGACTATGTGGGATAAGCTTCATAGTCGAAAGGGAAAGAGCCCAGACCATCAGCTAAGGTCCCTAAATACCGATTAAGTGGTAAAGGATGTGAAGTTACCCAAACAACTAGGATGTTGGCTTAGAAGCAGCCATACATTTAAAGAGTGCGTAATAGCTCACTAGTCGAGTGACCTTGCGCCGAAGATTTCCGGGGCTAAATCGGATACCGAAGCTATGGACTCAATATGAGTGGTAGAGGAGCATTGTGTAATAGGTAGAAGCAGTATCGAAAGGCGCTGTGGACGAAACACAAGAGAGAATGCTGGCATAAGTAGCGAGAAGGAGTGTGAGAATCACTCCCGTCGAAAACCTAAGGGTTCCTGAGCAAGGCTCGTCCCCTCAGGGTAAGTCGGGACCTAAGGCGAGGCCGAAAGGCGTAGCCGATGGACAAGTAGTAAAAATTCTACTACTATCAATTATCGTATAAATGAAGCGGGGACACAGAAGGATAAGCTAAGCGTACCAGATGGACGAGTACGCTCAAATAAAAAGGCATGCCAGGACTAATAACCAGGCTAAGCCAATTTATGATGAGGATCGAAAATAAGTAGAGAAGTAGCCGATTTCACACTGTCAAGAAAAGCCGCTAAATAGATAAAAGATACCCGTACCGTAAACCGACACAGGTAGGAAAGGAGAGAATCCTAAGACGCGCGGAAGAACCTTTGTTAAGGAACTCGGCAAAATGACCCCGTAAGTTAGCGAGAAGGGGAGCCAGAGCGATCTGGCCGCAGTGAATAGGCCCAAGCGACTGTTTACCAAAAACACAAGTTTCTGCTAAGTCGAAAGACGACGTATAGGAGCTGACACCTGCCCGGTGCTGGAAGGTTAAGGGGAAATGTTAGCAATAGCGAAGCATAGAACTTAAGCCCCAGTAAACGGCGGCCGTAACTATAACGGTCCTAAGGTAGCGAAATTCCTTGTCGGGTAAGTTCCGACCCGCACGAAAGGTGTAACGATTTGGGCACTGTCTCAACAAAGGATCCGGTGAAATTGAAGTAATGGTAAAGATGCCATTTACCCGCGACAGGACGGAAAGACCCCATGGAGCTTTACTGTAGGCTGACATTGGATTTCGGTAGTACATGTACAGAATAGGTGGGAG
>NZ_JBWPVU010000021.1:0-688 GCF_056590255.1 Fenollaria sp. C0166D3 | reverse complement strand
GTGGGATACCACTCCTGTAGTGCTGGAATTCTAACCTTGAGCCGTAAACCGGTTTAGGGACACTGTCAGTTGGGCAGTTTGACTGGGGCGGTCGCCTCCCAAAAAGTAACGGAGGCGTTCAAAGGTTCCCTCAGCACGGACGGAAATCGTGCAAAGAGTACAAAGGCAGAAGGGAGCTTAACTGCGAGATAAACAGATCGAGCAGATGAGAAATCAGGACTTAGTGATCCGGTGGTACCACGTGGAAGGGCCATCGCTCAACGGATAAAAGCTACCCTGGGGATAACAGGCTTATCTCCCCCAAGAGTTCATATCGACGGGGAGGTTTGGCACCTCGATGTCGGCTCGTCTCATCCTGGGGCTGAAGTAGGTCCCAAGGGTTGGGCTGTTCGCCCATTAAAGAGGCACGCGAGCTGGGTTCAGAACGTCGCGAGACAGTTCGGTCCCTATCCGTCGTGGGCGTAGGAAATTTGAAAGGAGCTGTCCTTAGTACGAGAGGACCGGGATGGACAAACCAATGGTTTATGAGTTGTAACGCCAGTTGCATAGCTCAGTAGCTACGTTTGGAAAGGATAAGAGCTGAAAGCATCTAAGCACGAAGCCCCCCTTAAGATAAGATTTCCTTTAAGTAAGACACCTTGAAGACCACAAGGTAGATAGGCAGTAAGTGTAAGAGTAGTAATACTTT
>NZ_JBWPVU010000013.1:0-8349 GCF_056590255.1 Fenollaria sp. C0166D3 | reverse complement strand
TTTTATTCAGTTTTGCTTGTCATATGGTTTTTCCAGATGACTTATCCATTCTACCATTTATTTCTTTGCTTGTCAAGAGTTTTTTTAAAAGTTTTTTAATTTTTTCTTTATATATCTTTCTTCACTTGCAATTCTTATTATCACTTGATTAACTAGCCTTATTACAAGTCACTTGCTTATGCTTTTTGCCTTGTCTAATGCTCGTCATATGTCAATCGCGCGTCATATATCATCCACTTGTCATATATCACCCGCTCGTCACTTACTTAGTAATTTTACTCTTTATACAAAATTGCTTTTGCACATAAAAAAGCAGTGGACCATCAATCCACTGCCATTAATATATTTTAATTAATTAAGAAAGTCTTAACTCCTTATATCTAATTAACTCAACTTCGCCTTTGTTTTTGAATACACGTCTCACCGTCTCATAATAATACATCTCATTCTTCTGCATGACTCTCTTCGATGCAATGTTTTCTCTTTCGAATGAGCCGAATACATTCTCAACGCCTCGCTCCTTGTGAAGTGCTTCCATAAAAGCTTTTAGTGCCTCGCTCATGTAGCCTTTGTTCCAGTACTTTGGGTTTAGGCAATAACCGAACTCGGCGTCCTTTAGTCCATCTCCAAAGATTCTCGCGTCTATGGTCCCAATCATCTTATCATTTTCTTTTAGGACGATTGCCTTGAGCGTGTATGAGTCTTTCTCCTTTGCCTCTTTGCTTAGCATATCAAGTATTTTCTCTGAGTCTTTAACGCTTAAATGCGGCTTCCACGAAAGATGCTTAGTCACTTCTTCAAGCTTTGCGTACTCAAACATATCTTCGGCGTCGTCTACGCTCGCGTCTCTTAAGATTAGTCTTTCTGTCTCTATGTCTTTCAATTAAAACTATCTTCCTTTATATATATAGTTTATTCGTATGCTTGTTCGTAAATATTGATAATGTCTTCAAGTTTTAGATCCGAGTAGCTTGTCTTATAAACGTCTGTCTTCTTTGCCATAGCTTCGATTGAGTCTCTTGGTATATCTAGCTCTTTAAGTGTTGTTGGCGCGCCAATGGATTTGAAGAAGTCTTGAAGCTTTTCAATGGATTTGATTGCGGCTTCGTCATCTGCCATATTAGATGTATCCATCTTCCAAACGTTTTCTGCCCATCTTCTAAATTTCTTTTCATGTCCCTTGTAAACATATTTTAGGTAATTTGGATGCATTACTGCAAGCCCCATACCGTGCGAAACGTCGTAGAAAGCTGATAATGTATGTTCAAGTCTGTGGCTTAGCCAGTCTGATCGCTTGCCAAGTGATGTTAGTCCATTGATTGCAAGTGTTGATGCCCACATAAGATTTGCTCTTGCTCTGTAGTTTCTTGGGTCTTCTAAAGCTATATAAATGTTTTCGATTACAGTTCTCATAAGTGCTTCACTGATTTCGTCAGTAGTATTTTCTTCGTCAGGCATTGAGAAGTACTCTTCCATGATGTGGCTGAACATATCCACTGTACCGCTGATTAAGTGGTGCTTTGGTAATGAATATGTGTATGTCGGATCAAGTATGGAGAATTTTGGATAGCATGGCTCGCCGCCAAAACTTAGCTTCTTTTGCTCTTCCCAGTTAGTGATAACGCCGCCGTTATCCATTTCACTGCCTGTTCCAGCCATTGTCAAAACGCTTCCTAATGGAGTTGCATCTAAAACATCGTCTTTGTCAATGAAATATTTTTTCCAAAAGTCTTCGTCAGTCTTTGCGCCAGCAGCTATTGCCTTAGAGCAGTCAATAGTTGAGCCACCACCAACTGCTAGGATAAAGTCTATGTCGTGATCCTTTACAAGTTTGATGCCTTCATAAACTTTCTCAACTCTTGGGTTTGGCATTATGTCTGAAAGTTCGTAAACTTCCTTGCCTTCAAGCGCTTCCATAACCTTATCGTAGATGCCGTTCTTCTTGATGCTGCCTTTACCATAAGTAAGTAAAACCTTCTTATATGGCTTCATCTCTTCTTTTAATGCCCTGATTGATCCTTCTCCAAAATGAATTTTAACCGGATTATAAAAATAAAATGCGTCCATCTTTCTTCCTCCCTTTACTTAAATATCTTTGTGAATAGTTTAGCAGTCTCTTCCTCATCTGCGATGAAGTAGGAAGCACCGCCCTCATACTTGTCTGTACCTGGTATAGTCTCAATCGTAAGCTTATCTTGCGAATACGATGTAAAGACTTTGGCCAGTTCAAGCATTTCATCTATGCTAATGTTTGTGAGTATATGCTCAAGTCCTGCTTGTATCATGCGTGGCAGCTTTGTCACGTTGTTTGCGCTAAGCGTTTGCTTCATAAGCTCTTTGATAAAGTACTGTTGATGAGTGACTCTGCCGACGTCGCCAAGGAATTTATCTCCTTGACCTTTATTTGACTTTCTAAATCTAAGAAACTCCATCGCGCCCTTGCCATCTAGTTTTTGCTTGCCTTTCTTCAAATGAATGTGTAGTGGCGGCGAGTCTGTCGGGTCATCGTAGTCCATGTCAAATGGCACGTCGATCTCAACCCCGCCTATAATGTCGACTATGGCCTTAACGCCTTTGTAGTCAACTGCGATGTAATTAGTGACATCAACGTTTGAAAACTCTCTAAGCGTGTCGATGGCTGCGTATGGACCGTCCTTCGCGAAAGATGCATTGATCTTTCTCATACCATCGTGCCCAGCTATCTTGACCTTGGTATCCCTTGGTATGCTCACTACATTTACTTTACCCGTTTTCTTGTCAATCTTAACTAGCATTATCGTGTCAGATGGGTTTCCTGTAGTAAAATACCTGTCTTCACCAGTTTTGCCATCAAGAGTCGCAAGTTTTTTCTTGATGTAATCAAGACCACGCTCCCCGTCAATGCCGAAGAAAGCAAAGACCAACTCGCCCTCAAGCTTCTCCTCAGTCTTTTGATTTATCTTAGTTTCGTCGACTATAACTAGCTTGTTGTCTTTCTTTGATAGCTTTCTATAATAATATAGCCCGAAGAATAGTATAAAAACTAATAGCGATATTAAAAATATTTTAAAAAACTTAATAAATTTCTGCATCTAAAATTACCTCATCTCCCGCCTTGCTCATGGCCTTGAACTCTCTAATAACAAAGAACATTGCTAGTAGAAAGGCTATGAAGTCTGCGATTGGTGTTGCATAAAGCGCTCCTAGTATGCCAAAGAAACGTGGCAAAACTATAATAAGTGGCAAATAGAAAAGCACTTGCCTTGTTAATGAGACGAATATACCTAAACGCGCCTTGCCGATTGATGTGTAAAAGTTTGCCGTAATCGGTTGAAGTCCGTTAAGCGCCGTCATAATCATAGTTATACGAAGTAGTATGGTAGTAAACTCCATATATAGCTCGTCGCCTTTACCAAAGATGTTGACAAAGGCATGTGGCCAAATCTCAACTAATAAGAAAAATACAGTACTGTAAATGATTGAGACTTTAATCGTTGTTAGGTAAGTATCTTTAACACGTCTGTGGATTTTGGCTCCGTAATTGTAGCCGATGATTGGCTGTCCGCCTTGAGCGAGACCTATGTTGAAGCCGATCAAGACGATGTAGAGCTTTGATGCTATACCGACTGCGGCTAGCGGTATATCGGGTCCGTACTTACTCATCGCACCGTAGTAAGTCATGACGTTATTCATAACTATCTGAACGACTACCATGGCCAATTGATTGATGCAAGCCGCCGAGCCAAGCTTAAGTATTGCGCCTAGCTCCTCTGGATGTATCTTAAAATCTTTTTTACGAACCGGCTCGTCTTTTAAGAAAAATATATAATAAAGTGCTAGTAAAAAGCTCACAGTTTGTCCGATGAATGTCGCCCATGCAGCGCCTTTGATGCCCATATTTAATGGAACCATAAATATGTAGTCTAAAACAATATTAAGTAGTGCTCCTACTACATTTAGCATCATAGCGTACTTTGGAGAGCCATCTGCCCTGATTATATGTGATAGAGCTGTCGAAAATACTATAAAAACTATGGCCATGGATGTGATCGAGGCGTAGTCATATGCGTATTGGAATATGTTTTCGCTCGCGCCGAATAATTTTAGTAGCGGCTCTAAATATACCATAACCAAGGTAATTTCAAGTCCTGCGAAAAATAAAAGTCCTGTGATGCCTGTAGCGACTATTCTTTCTGCTCTTTCGTCCTCACCTCTACCCTTGTAGATGCTGTAGTTTGACGCGGTTCCTATGCCTAGTAATAGGGCAAGTGCCGTTGATATTGTGGTTATGGGGAAACTGACTGTAGTAGCAGCGTTACCCAAGTGTCCGACGATATTGCCGATGAAGATTTGATCGACTATATTGTATATAGCACTTACCAGGAAGGCTAATATCGATGGAACAGCGTATTTAATTAGTAATTTATATATTGGCTCTCGAACCAAGGGATTCATGTATCTATCTTCTGTCATCTTTCGCCTCCTATACAAAGTTGTCGTAGTCTTCGTCGTCATGAAGGAGCTTAAACGCGCCTTCATCGTAATCATATATCTTAAGGCTCAGCCCCTTTATGAGCTCTACCTTATTTGTATCCTTTAAGTCAAGTCCTTCTAGTACAGTCGTTATCACTCTTAGCTTGCTGCCGTGAGTCACAACGAGTACCTTCTTATAATCTTTTTTCACGAGTGCTTCAATAAAGGCCTCGGCGTCTTCACGCGCGTCTCTATATGGGTAGATGCCGCCCTCGTTAAAAAGGTCCGGTCTTGACATAATCAAGTCTTCGCGCTCCGGGTCAGTCGCAACGCTCTCGGCCCAAGTCATACCCTCGTGGCTAAGCATTGATACTTCTCTAAGCCTTCTGTCAGGCTCTATATCAAGTCCAAGCGCTTCGTTAATTATTTTTGCGCTATCCATCGCCCTCTTTTGGTCGGAGGAGTATATGACTTCTATGCCTTCATCTTTTAATCTAGCCCCTAGCTCCTTCGCCTTCATTTTGCCCTCAAGTGTAAGAGGAGAATCAAGTAAGCCTTGAATTCTCCTCTCCTTGTTGTATTTAGTTAATCCGTGCCTTGTAAAATATATTATCATTAATTCATGTGCTCGATAAGAGCCTTCATAGCTACTGGGAACTCCTCTAAGCTTAAGTCGTAGACTACTTTTGCATAATCTCTGATTTCCTTTTGCGCATGAGCGTCCATCCTTTGCTTAACAAAGTGCGCAACCGATTGAAGAGATGCAGTCCAGTACCATCTTACATATAAGCCATAAGCTGGTAGGAAAAGTCTTGCTTGTTCAGGGCAAATGCCGTCTTCCATAGCTTTTTCGTAAAGTCCTTCGCCTTTTTCTATAAGCTCAAGTAAATCTTTTGTGTATTCAGCTCCTAATTCAGTCGCAACCGGTTCACCGCTGCCTTGCTTTTTATTATCAGGCATGCTTCTCCATTCATTTTCGCTTGGTACATAGAATACTGGTTCTTCAGTTACATAGCGTCTTGAAGATTCGTTCCAGCCGTTCATTGTGTCGCCAATGCCTTCCATGTGAGATGAACCAACGATGTACTTCCACCATTGTCTTGCTACCATCAGTGGCGCATACACTTCGAATTGTAGCATCGCATGTCTAAATGGCGATGTGTGATCATTTTTAGCTAAGAAGCTAATTAATTTCTCGTCATTTTGATTTAATTCAAAAGATTCTTTTTGATAAGAAACTCTTGCCGCGTTTACTACAGTAAGGTCGCTACCTAAGTGGTTTACAAGCCTTACGTATCCTTTATCTAAAACATTTTTCATCTTTTCCATATCTTAGTCCCTATAGCTCTTTGGGGAATAGTTAGGAGTTTCCTTAGTTATAGTGATATCGTGTGGATGGTTTTCAATTAGTGATGCACTTGTAATTTGAACGTATCTTGAATTTGTCTTCAAAGTAGGAATGTCCTTGCATCCAAGGTAGCCCATACCTGATTTTAAGCCGCCAAGCAATTGATAAATAACTTCTCCAACTTTTCCTTTGTAGTGAACTCTACCTTCAACACCTTCTGGTACATACTTCTTAGCCTTTGATTGGAAATATCTGTCAGATGAACCAGCTTTCATTGCTGCAAGTGAGCCCATGCCTCTATATTCCTTATATCTTCTGCCTTCGAAGATAACTTCTTCTCCTGGTGATTCGTCAGTACCTGCGAATAAGGATCCCATCATAACAACGTCCGCGCCAGCAGCTATCGCCTTAGTGATATCACCTGAGTATTTGATACCGCCATCAGCAATTATAGGTATGCCAGTTTCTTGAGATGCCTTGTAAGCAGCCATGATAGCACTTACTTGAGGAACACCGATACCAGTAACAACTCTAGTTGTACAGATAGATCCAGGTCCGATACCAACTTTAACGCAGTCAGCACCAGCATCCATAAGAGCCTTAGTGCCTTCGTAAGTTGCCACGTTTCCTGCTATGACTTGTAAGTCAGGGAATTCCTTCTTGATGCTTCTAACTGCGTCAAGTACACCCTTTGAGTGACCGTGAGCAGTATCTAGAACGATAACGTCAACCTTTGCATCGTATAGAGCCTTAACCCTTTCAAGCATGTCCTCAGTAATACCAACAGCCGCTCCGCAAAGAAGTCTGCCTTGTTCGTCCTTAGCTGAGTTAGGGAATTCGATGGATTTTTCTATATCCTTAATAGTTATTAATCCTCTCAAATGGAAGTCGTCATCAACTATAGGAAGCTTTTCAATCTTATGAACCTTCATTTCCTCTAAAGCTTCGTCCATAGATACGCCAACCTTGCCAGTTACAAGGTTTTCCTTAGTCATGACATCGCCAATCTTCTTTTCCATATTAGTTTCGAATCTCATGTCCCTGTTAGTGATGATACCAACAAGTTTGCCGTCTTCATCAGTTATAGGCACACCAGAAATCTTGTACTTTTTCATAATAGCTTCAGCGTCAGCAATCTTGTGTTCAGCAGATAAATAGAATGGATCAGTGATTACACCATGTTCACTTCTTTTTACCCTGTCAACTTCGATAGCTTGGTCCTCAATCGACATGTTCTTGTGAATGATACCAATACCGCCTTCTCTCGCCATCGCGATAGCCATCTTTGATTCAGTAACAGTATCCATACCAGCACTCATCATCGGTATGTTTAGCTTGATCTTTTTAGTTAATCTTGTTTCAGTATTAGTTTGTTTTGGCAATATCTCCGAAAAATTTGGTACTAGTAGTATATCGTCAAATGTTAATGCGTCTCCAATAAACTCCATCGTTACACCCCTCTTTTTAATATTAATATCCTAAATATTTTTGTGCTTCGATAGCGCAAGTGCAGCCCTCAGCTACAGCAGTTGCTATCTGTCTTATCTTTTTATCTATAATGTCGCCGCAGGCAAATACACCTGGGATAGATGTCTTAACTCCGTCAGTCTTGATATATGGACCAGCCATCTCAACGCTGTCCTTGATTAATTCAGTGTTTGGCCTTTGACCAATGTAGGCAAATATTAGGAATTCGTCCTCGCCATTCTCAAATAGCTTTTCTTCCTTTTCAGCCGAGTCGTAAATACAAACTTCAGTGATCTTGTCCCTAGTTCCGCTTGCGCTCACAATCTTGGAGGATGTCATTGCCTCGATATTGTCAGAAGCTTCGATCTTTTCCTTGAACTCGTCAATCATGCCAAGCTCGTCCTTTTCTTCGACAAGGTAGACCTTCTTCGCAAGCTTTGATAGATATAAAGCTTCCTTAGCCGCTCCGTCCGAGCCACCCGCCACGAAGATGATTCTGTCCTCAATCTCCTCATCAAGACCCAAAGCAGAGTGTTCAACCCCAATCTCCTTTTCATTTTCAAGACCTAAATCCTTTGGAGTAGATCCCATCGCAAGTATAACCGCCTTGGCATTGTATGAATTTTGTCTAGTCTTAACCTTTTTTAGCTCGTATCTTAAATCAAGCTCGATAACCTCTTCGTACTTTAACTCGATGTCCGCGTCCGCGATTTGAGCCTCAAGCTTTTCCCTGAACGTTTCGCCCGATTCATCCTCAGATAAACCCACATAGTGAGTCACGTGCGAAACACTTTTTATAAGACCGCCAACCTCGTCCTTTTCAAGCAAAAGTACATTGAAGCCGCGGCTCTTAGCATATAGAGCAGCAGAGACACCTGCAGGGCCGGCACCCACTACAATTATATCGTACATTTTATCCTCCTTTACGTCAAAGTAAAATTATTCTCTTATCATTTTATCACAAATTCAAGTATTTTTCAAGCAATACGCAAGAATATTTTCTTTTTTTCTCTTAATTGTCAAGACATATGTTACACTTAGAAAAATATTCTTTTACAACTTGGTTTGGTGTCTTAAAATTT
>NZ_JBWPVU010000020.1:0-817 GCF_056590255.1 Fenollaria sp. C0166D3 | reverse complement strand
TGTGGTATAACATATGTTACAAAAACAAATAAAAAAAGAGAGGTATTCTGATATAATAGGTTTGACAACAAAAAAACCAGAAAGGAGCCTCTCTCATGACAATTATAACAGAAGAAATGCGTTTTCGCAAGAGATTATGTGATTATGCCTTAAAATATGGAGTAACAAAAGCCGCAAGACGCTACCACACAAATCGCCAATTCGTTTACAGACAATTAGCAAAATACGATGGAACAGTAAGAAGCCTAGCACTTAAGTCAAGAAGACCACACAATAGTCCAAATGCACACACAGAAGAAGAACTTAAACTAATAAAAGATATGTACAGAAGAAATGGTATCTATGGCCTTGCAGAAGTATACGTTAGATGCTTAGCAAAAGGCTATACAAGAAGTTTTTGGAGCATGTGTAGACAAATACGTGTAAAAGGATACAAAAACGTGGAAAAGCGCCGTAAAAGCTATACAAAGTATATAAAACTAGACGGCAAATATCCAGGAGATAAAGTACAAGTAGATATAAAACACGTTCCACAAGAGTGTATAAAGTTTCCAGCATATGGATGTAAATACTATCAAATAACAGCAATAGACGAGTTTAGCAGAAAAAGAATACTAAAAATAGTTAAAGAAAAAAGCACATACGAAACAAGTAAATTTTTAATAGAACTAGAAAATAAATTAGGATTCAAAATAAACACAATACAAGTAGACAACGGATATGAATTTGTAAACGATGGAGACAAGACAGACAAAACAAGCGCATTTGAAAAAGTTGCACAAAAACTAGGAATGAAGATTAAAAGGACAAGACCATA
>NZ_JBWPVU010000012.1:0-53701 GCF_056590255.1 Fenollaria sp. C0166D3 | reverse complement strand
TGGGGCGCGACCAGCGGTATAGTACCATTTGATAATCTTGTATTTATTTCAATCCACGCGCCCATGAAGGGCGCGACGTTAATCTTCTTCTCATCGTGATTGCTCTCAATATTTCAATCCACGCGCCCATGAAGGGCGCGACTTGTTATTTTCTTCCTTAACTTTTTTCATGGTTGTTTTATTTCAATCCACGCGCCCATGAAGGGCGCGACAGCGTGAACACTTTCTATCCACTTCATTTACATATATTTCAATCCACGCGCCCATGAAGGGCGCGACTACTACTCTATTATCTTTTGAGCTTATGTGTCCATATTTCAATCCACGCGCCCATGAAGGGCGCGACTTGAAATACATAGTAGTTACATCATCAAGATGTAATATTTCAATCCACGCGCCCATGAAGGGCGCGACAAACATATTATTTGATGACCTTAGCAAGATAACAATTTCAATCCACGCGCCCATGAAGGGCGCGACTAAATTTTATGTTATGCCAGCCAACACAATCAAGGCTATTTCAATCCACGCGCCCATGAAGGGCGCGACGGGCAAGAACCTACCTAATGTTATAGACACAGATGATTTCAATCCACGCGCCCATGAAGGGCGCGACTACAGTCTCAATCGAGCACGAAGGATTTAGCTACAAAATTTCAATCCACGCGCCCATGAAGGGCGCGACCAAAGAAATATACAGATTTGGGATGCTATTTATAAATATTTCAATCCACGCGCCCATGAAGGGCGCGACATAGACCAAACCTGCGCAAGTATGCCAAGCAGAGATTTCAATCCACGCGCCCATGAAGGGCGCGACGTTTGTTTCGCTGTTCCGTTTTTTCAGCCACGGAAATTTCAATCCACGCGCCCATGAAGGGCGCGACATATTAAATTATAAGCTTACAAAACCGGTTACATTTATTTCAATCCACGCGCCCATGAAGGGCGCGACTAGAAGGTTAAAAAAGGGGGCGATAAAATGAATAAAATTTCAATCCACGCGCCCATGAAGGGCGCGACTGGCTGAGCAGATTTGCCAAGGGCGATGTAAATGATGAATTTCAATCCACGCGCCCATGAAGGGCGCGACTGAAAATGATAAACTTGTGCCAGCTTTAAAAGAAATTTCAATCCACGCGCCCATGAAGGGCGCGACAGAGCAAGCAAAGGCGACAGACAATGCTAAGGCCATTATTTCAATCCACGCGCCCATGAAGGGCGCGACTTCTAAAAGGCACAATGCAACAAGGCTGGTTTGGCATTTCAATCCACGCGCCCATGAAGGGCGCGACAGCTAAATGTACTAAAAATTTTTATCATTGTCATACATTTAGTGTTTATATGTGCATAAATTTTATTTTACGCACTTTTTTTGCTTATTTTTAAGCGTTTTTTCTGCGAATCCTCTAGAATTTTTATGTTCATATGAGGTTCGCACTAATTTATTATAAATGGAGGATAGGCCTCTAGGTCTCCTCTGATGGTTCTAGCCAAAAGCATTGCTTGAACATATGGTAGCAATCCGACTTCTATTTTTTCTTCTAAGAATGGATGTGTAATTGTATCTTGTAATCTTTTATTCCATATATCCAGATACTTTCTTTTTCCTTCTTCTGTAAATTCATATGAAGCATTATCTTTTGCGATAAAATCTTTCTCTTCGATTTGAAATCTGTTTATTAAGCTTAATACAAATCTATCTGCCATATATGCTCTCATCTCTTCTGATAGGTCTAGTGCTAATGATTGTCTCCCTGGTCTGTCTTTATGATAAAAACCGACATATGGATCAAGGCCTACTGTTTCAAGAGCGTTTTGCACAAGCACTCTAAGCATTCCGTATGAGAATGAAAGCATTGCATTTACAGGGTCTTTCGGTGGTCTTCTATTTCTATCTGTAAACTTAAAGTATTCTTTATTGTTTAATATTAGGTAGTCAAAATTTTTAAAGTATTCTCTTGCTGCATCTCCCTCTATGCCCAAGAGCTCTGTATAGTCTTTTGCATTAAATGCATTTATTTTGCTTTCTTTTAATTTGATTATAGATTCTTCTACTTCTTCTTTGTATATTGTATCTTTATAATCTCTTAGGTATCTGTCTAGCACTTTTATTGAATTATATAGCTTTGCTATTACAAATGATTTTGCATATGAAAGTGCTCTGTCTTGATTTTCAGATATTCTAAACTGTTCTTTTCTTAATAATACGTTTCCGTTGATTCTTCCTGAGACTCTTGCGCAAAAATACCCTTCTGGCGTTAAAAAGCTTATACCAACATTGTTTTTCATGCACATGTCTAATAGTTTTGGGCTCGCTCCAACATAATTAAAACAAACTATGTTTTCAAAATTTTGTATTGGTGATTGGAAGACTTTGCTATTTACCTCATCTTTAACTACTATATTGCTTCCATCTTTTGCTAAGTAGATGTTTTCATTTGTAATATATAATGTATTCAACAGCTTTCTCATTCTTCAATCACCATCCTATTGATATAGTTTATAACGCTTTTTTTCTTTTTTGTGAGTTTGGGCATGCAGTAATCAACTAAGGAACAGTTTTTACAGTTAATGTTTTTACTCGCTTTAGGTATCTTGTTTTGATTGTATATCTCATACATTTGTGTCACTATGTCTCTTACTTCCTGCCTTAATTCATCTGTAATATCTAGTTCTAATCTTTTGTTTGGACTTTTATAATAAAGCGCTGACTTTTTTACTTTAATATTATGCATCTCTTCTAAACACATTACTTCTGCAACTAGTTGATATATATCTGCCTTTGTCTTTTTTGCTCTGCCTTTTTTATATTCTACGACATAAGGTAACCACAGTCCATCATAGTTTTCTATATCGACTCCGTTATCATTTTTCTCATATATAACTAGGTCACAGACGCCCACTATCTTAAGTTCATCTGATTTAACACGCAGTGATCTTTCATATATTCTGTCTTTTCTTTTTTCGTAAAAATATGGGTCATCTACATTTTCATGTATAAGTTTGCCAAGTGTTGTGTCTTTATTTTCAAACCAAATTTGCTCTAGCTCTAAAAGTGCCCACTGTCTCTTACAAAACACAAAATGCTGTATTCTACTTATGCTTAAATAATCTTCTTCGTCCATGTATCTTGCTTTATATACCTGTTAAGTATTCTACTTTTAATCCTTTTTCTTCGTACTCTTTTAATTTTTCTTCATTTAATCCTATATTGTATGACTTATAATCTTGATCTTCTAGTTCTGGTACGTCATATTCAAGTAGTTCTTTAATCTTGCCGCTTGATACATTACCTATCTCACAGTCATGAACAAACCAGAATATATCTCTTACTATCATTGATCCGTCTGGTCTAGCTGATGAAGAATCATTAATGAATAGTTCTTGTAAACACTCTTTTAATACCGCTAAGTCATCATCGGTAAATTTGTTTTTCTTTGCAAAGTTTACGTTTACCGCACCATTAACTACGTAGATGGCATGGTTAACATAATGCTTTGAGCCCATTGTATCTGAGGATTTGCCGCCGCCTTCTTTTTCCATACTATTAACGCTCTTTGTAATTTGCATAGTTGTTATATCAACTGGAGTTAGTGATTTTGCGATTGATATACTAACTGGCCCTCTAATACCAACAGCCTTCTTGTCATATGTTATTACTTGGCCAAAGCTTCTAACGTCTAGCCATGTTTCACAGCATAAATTATATGCTTCTTCATCTGTGGCTTTTTTATCTACAACGCTGCTATATCTTTTTTCAAGTGAAGTAAATCCATCATCTGACTTTTCATTGCTCTTTACAAAGATATTATATCCTTTGTCTTGCATTCTGTTTCTTATCTTTCTTTTTATACAAACGTCAGAAATTTCTCCATAACCAAAAGAGTCAGTTCTTGGCATATTGCCCGCAAGTGGGTCTCCATTTGGATTTGCATTATTTACTTCAATTGTCATTATGAAGTCGACCTTTTTTTCAATTACCTTACTCATTATTTTTCCTCCTTATTACTTTCTTTATTTTTTAAACCATCGCGTTTTTCTGTGTAGTAGCCATACAAGAATTTGTAATTTAAAGCTTGGTTTGCTTCTTTATCTGATAAATTAAGTTTATTTAACTTTATAAATATATCTTCTTTTTCTCTATCTAATAATATTGCAAAGCCTGGACTTGTAGCCTTTAATTTATTCATATATGTTTTTGTCTTATCCTCTAAAACTTCTGTTATCTTTGCTGGATATTTTGTAAATGATGTCCAATACCTATCTGCATTAGTAAGTCTTATTGCTTCTTTCTTTTTTTCTCCGTCAGCATTCTTTGCTGAGTCAAAAGTAAGTCTTTCCGTCATTTCATACACGGCTAGTAGTCTACCATATAAGTAGGACCTATCTAAATTGTCTCTGTCAAGCATATCTTCGTTCTCCTCCTTTGATGTATCTCTTAAAACCGCAAGGGCTATCGACTGTAAAATATTCCATGTGTTTTTATAGTTTAATTTTTTCCTAATGTTCATATCGATTGCTTTCACTATATTTTTAGGCATTTCTTTGCCTTCTATGATTGAAATAATCATTTTTTGCAATTGATCTTTTTTAAAGCTATCGTTATCATTAACAAGTTTTTTTTCTCTTTCTGTTCCGTAAGCAGCATCTAATATTGAAAATATACTAGGCGTCTTCTTAATCAAGTTATCATTACTGTTAAATGTATAATAATAGTAAGTATTTGACCACTTTTCGAGATTTTCATAAAGCTGTGATGTCTGAAGCTCTTTAAAGTATCTAATAGACGACCTACCATCATTTACTTTTTCGACAATTAATGCACTATAGATTGAATCTTTTGGAACTTTGTCTACACCGGTAATAAAAGAATTAGCAACTTTTTCATTTTCGCTATAAACTGCTCTATAAGTATCTTTTGTATCACTTTTTGTTTCAATATTATCGATATCGAACTCATCTGCCTCGTCTACACCGGCTAAATTTGGATTCGCAGATGTAATAAAGAGCTTCTTCTCATTTTTAACATCATCTGAAAACCAGTTAACTATATATTGCTGACCACCAAGCCATTTGGATGAATTTTTATTATCCATTAAATACTTCAACATCAGATGAGCTTTTTCGGATGTTTCATAACCTATGCTAATTACATCGCTACCTTCTTTAAATCTTCCTATATACGATTGTTTAACCGAAGAAATCAATTTGGAATTACCTAAAATGCCACGGTGTTTATCAACAATATAATCTTCTTTTCCTGTTATATTGCAAACTCCATTCTTTGTCATAAACTTTCTTACATTATTAATATGAACTTGATGAAGCTTGGTATAATTTGTTACTGAATAGTCTTTATGGTTTTTGAAATCTATAATTTCAAACTCTAAATATATCTTATCTAGTTCAAGTTTCTTTCTTGTCTCTTTGTTTTTATCATTAAGAAATGTATATTCTAAGATAGAGGCTTTATCAGTCAAATTTAAAACATCAACACCTAATGCATATCTCAAAGCTTCGTATATAAAGTTTTCTTTCTTTATATAATTGTAAATAATTCTTATAAATTCTTTTATTTCTTCCTCTTTTTCATCACTAAGCCAATTCTCTAGCGCATCCATATAATCTTTATGTCTTTTTTCATTATAAGAAGCAATATATGAGCAATTATCTACTAGCATATGTGGCATAGAATTGCTTGTTCTATTGACTGAATCTAAGCTAACTGGAAAAATTATTTTATCATCTTTAGCTAAGAATGAACTCATAACAAAATTAGAATCTTTATCGATACTTATCTTTAATATATTTTCACCTGTAGATACTATTGAGTTGTGATATAAAGGAAGGATTACTGAGTCTTTGCCGTTATAATTATCAACTAAACCTGCCTCTAGAGATTTATCATATGTTTTTACAAGCGAATTAATCAGTGTCATTTAATCATCTCCCTTCTAATTTTGCATATTCTTCGTCAACTGAAAGCTCTTGCTCTGGATACTTAAAGTCATATGTTGAAAGCTCATTTTTAACTTCGCAGTCTTCTTGATCTTTAAAATTAATTATGCCATCCTTCATAATTACATTTCCAAAGTAAGAATAAAGTTTTTCTCCAGGCTTATTTGGATACTTAAAACTGTTAAACATTAAGCCAAAGGATAATGTTTGTCCTTCGTAGTAACTTATTTTGCTTTCGTATTCCTCTTTAGTAATCGCATTAACGTAGCCTTGGCACTCACTTGCTCCAATAAAGATAGATCTCCTTCCACCTCTTTCAATAGAGCGCTGCATAATTGCCTCATGTTTTTTCATGTTTCTGTCTTTTTTCAAGTCGTCTCTAAATAAATTCCATTCAAAATGGTACTTAATTAAATACTCTGGATTGACTAAGTATGTTATGTTGCTTCTGTCTTGCTTGTAATCATCTTTCGGCACTCTAACTCCCATAGTATGAGTCCTTATTGGATTAATTACTTTTACTTCGTCTACGACATTTTTTAAAACAGGTTTAAAGTAGCATGCATCAAGTATACCTAAGACAGCTTGCTTAGTTATAACTGGATATGTTGCTTTTTCTCCGCCGCCCTTTGTTTCAGGTGATGTTATTAAACCATAATCTCCTGTCAATCTAATGTAAAAATATTTAGATTTTTCATTTGGACCATCCATATTATTACCTCCTTCTTTTTATTCTTCACTTATTATTATATTATTCAAATTTACTTTGTCAAGTTCTTTTTTAAAATATTTTTAATTTAAATAAATTATATGACTATCTTTGTGGTATAATATGTTTATCGTAGTATTAACTACGCGGATTGAAAAACTTACTATTACATTATAATAAAGGGCATTAGCTCTTTATTTTTTTCTTGATCAATGTTAAAACCATTAGCACTGTAATATTCTTTTTTAAGTAAAAGTATATCTCCATCCATATAAGAATAAACAAAATCATTGAGCTTATCATTTTCATATACATTTATAGTGTAACTTTGCATTTCTCTCAATAGGCTTTTTATCTTTGATAAATTATAAATTATATTATCTTCATTTTCTAAAAGTTTTTTTAGTGTATCATATTTTTTCTCATTTGATTTGCCTGTCTTAGGGTTTTTGTAGCATACTATCATTGCCTTTGTATCATTTTTAATTAAATTAATATTATCAGCAGCCGTTTTGAAGCTTTGCCTTATAACTGGAAATTCTTTTGTTTTTATACTAATACTATCAAGATTATCACTTAACAAATCAAAAGCACTTGGCATATCTTTTCCAAGAGGATATGTCATTAAGCTTTCGTACTTTGTGTAATAACGTGCAAAGAATTCATCATTTAGTTCATCTATATCAATTTCTCCAGATTTATTATTGAGTATAATCTCGGTGATGTCTTTTTTATATCCAATCGATTCCAAGTAATTAAGATTTTCTTCAAAACCCACGTTGACTAAATTAACTATACCTTCTTTCTGTAAGCCATATCTATTGCATCTTCCAATTGCTTGTATAATGGAGTCAATGCCTGCATAAGACCTAATAAGTCTCTTAAAATCAACATTAACTCCCGCCTCTATAAGCTGTGTAGCTACTAGCTTCACAGCAGTTCCTTCTGAAAGTTTTAATTTTATTTCATCAAGTATATCTTTTCTATGCTCTGGGCAAAAATCTGTATTTAATAAATATATGTCCTCTGCATTTCCTGTATCTTCGATTAGCATTTCGTATAATTTTCTTGCTGCTTTTTTCGTATTTAATATTGTAAGAAATGAATCATTCTTATATGATAATATTTCTAATTTAATATCTTTTAAACTACTTTTTTTACCTTCATTAAAATTATATACCTTAGTTCTTTTAAAAGGTTTTGCTTGATTCTGACTAAGTTTTACAAGATTGGCTTTATCTGCATAGTTAATTCTATATTTTATGTTGTTTTCATCATATTTAGGTTGAGTAGCTGTTGATAAAACTATGTTAGCCTTCATTACAGATGATATAAAATTCATCGCAAGATTAAATAAATAAGTCATCTCTATAGGAAGAGACTGAACCTCATCAAGAATAATTACAGAATTAATTAACGAAGAGAATCTCCTTATATTTGCAGACTTGCCTTTAAATAAAGTGTTTACGAATTGTACTAAAGTTGTCAAAACTACAGGCGCATCAAAACTCTGTATTAAGTATTCTCTACACATCTTATCTTTACTCTCATCAGTGCTCTCATTGTTAGCATTGTTAAATGATGATTGATCAAGTATATTTGAGTGGTATTCTAGTATACTTTTATCTTTTAGTACCTCCTTGACCTCATTTGCATTTTGTTCTAAGACGGATAAAAATGCAGTTATGTAGAAAAATCTCTTTTTCGATTTATACTTCATTTGATTTGTAGCATATAGCATACTTAATAAAGTTTTTCCAGCTCCTGTCGCAAGATCAAGCTTATATATACCGCTTTCATCCACGCGTCCCCTATCATCAATAACAAGCTTCAACTCGTTTTTTACTCTATCTAAATCATTTTTCGGCTCAGGAAAACTAGAATATTTTTCTTTTAAATTTTTGCTATATAATACAGCCTTTTTATGAGCATCATAAGTAACGTTGTCATCTATGATTAAATCATATGCATTTACAGTATCAACAATGTCTGCATTTTTTAGAATCGATAAGAAAAGTCTCATATATAAATATAAATAATAGTAATTAGCTTTATTATCAATATATTTTAATCTATCTTTAGAAGTCTTATATTCAAAATATCCTTCCATAAATATATCTAATAAATCTATATTTAGTTTTTCTTCGAGCTCTTCAATATAAGGTACTACTTCATTTTTGAAACAACTCTTTTCATCTTCATCAAATCTAAGCCTATCTTTTAATCTGTTAGATAAATTATTATCAATATCATAATAAGGAACGTCATAAATACCGTGATGAGCGCTTATAACGTATACCATGATATAAAAGTACTCTTGCAGTATATTTATATCGACTGAGCTTTTCTTAGCGCATTTATTATATAATGATAATAAATACATTGCTCCTGCTGATGAGTGATTTACTCTCTCATCTGTGTTATTTATTATTTTGTGCTGAAACGCTTTACTAGCTTTGCCGGCATCATGAAGTATACCTAAAAGGTACGATGTATTTTCAAAATCTATCTCACTCGCTAAAGATTTAGCTTTATCAGCTGTATTTTTTAAATGAGTTATAAGCTCTTGCTTTTTAATTTTACCTTCAGCATGGTCAATATGCGCGTATTTCATTGCTTCCTCCTAAAATATAAAAGTATCTTCTTCTGGGTTAAAGCTTGTACTTCTGCCCATCATTTCTACTTTTGTTTTCCATTTACTTCCAAGATGATAAAATCTTATGCTGTCTTTTTCTTCATCTATCTCTTTCTTTAATTTATACTTAAGTTCTTCAAACTCTGCAGGTGTCACTATACACTCAAAAACAGAATTTTGCACTCTTTGTCCATAGTCTTTACATACATTAGCTACTCTTCTTAATCTCGTTCTTCCTTCACTATCCATAGTCTCAACATCATATGTCGCAAGTATCAACATAAAATCACCTCTATATATTAATGCAAATATTATATCTTTAATAATATTATACCACATTAATACGCATCTAGCACATTAAAGCTGTTTATACAAAGACTATTAGCTATAGATAAAAACATAAGCTTCTCTTAATCAAGAGTAAGGATTAATTCTCTTATGCTTTCAGCAATATAAAAGGCTATAATATAGAAAATAACTATATTATAGCCTTTATTTTTTATTTAATTGATATAAATTATTTATATGCTAGGCAGAATTTTCTCTATTTTTATATCTGTGAAATCGTTTGGAATGCCTAATGCAAGTAAAAATTGTTTATAGTTTTGTGCTTGTACCGATTTATAGAAGTTTAATATTTGAACTACCTGCTCTCTAAGTAAAAGATAATTGTTTTTATCTAGATAATATATGCTTGCTATAAATGCAAAAGCGTTTGTACGGCATATATTATTTTTGTGTGCTGCTTTGTCTATATTGAAAGGCATGTAAAATGCCTCACTATATGGCAAGAAACTATTTGATGCTTTTATTTCAAAATTATATGTTCGATTAGCGTGTGCGGTTCTATTCCTAAATTGTAATATTAATAGTATTATATCAGAAAAAACTTGTTTACTTAAATTATCTATACAATCTGGACTTACTTTTAACATGCTTGAAATGACTTTCGTCTTTATGTCTCCTTTACACAATTTATATAAATAGTAAACGTTGCTCTTGTAAATAATATCCAAGGTGGTACGTTATTATATTTTTTCCTATAATGGGTTATTGGTTCTATGTTTTCGGATATTAAATTTTTGAATATATCTATAGTTTTATCAATTTGCCATACGTTTTTTTCAATATTTCTTCCTGTTATATAGTTTTTTGTATTTAAATATTCCTCTTCTTTTTCTCCAAATTTTTCTGATAAAAAGTAAGCTAAATTAGTCTTAAACATCCTTTCTATATCTAGTGATGATGAAAAAAATGCTTTGCTAAGAAGTTTATCTACTTGAAACAATGTGTCAAGATCATAAAATCTTGTTCCTGATATAAATTTATTATCATCTTCCAAAAAGAAATCTTTATAACCATTGATTACATTATAGTAACCGTTTCTCATTAAAGAATCTTTTGCTTTGTCATGGTCTACTATCATTCCTCTAGACTCAAGAATATTAATTTGTTCATCAATTGTTTTAAAAGGTTTGCTATTCATATTAACTCCTATAAAATAAAAAAGCTCCACCATAAAATGACAGAGCTCCTTTATAAGCGAAAACCTCGCTTGCTTTCCTTGTACATAAATTATACCCCATTTTATGATATATTGTCAAGTTTTTTATATATTCTTTTATATTTTATAAAATATTTTACTTCTTATTATTTAATTTAAAACTTAGCTCTTAGTTCAACTGCTTTTCTTATGACTTGAACGCATAAATTAACTATAGCACATACTGAAATGAATTGCAATGTATTCTTTTTGCAACATCCCCCATCCATTCCCCAAAATTATTTCGTTTGACTAAGTAATTTTTTTATTATATAATATTAATTAATACTTACTCATCTATATATAAGTAAAGTTTATACTTATGAATTGAGTGATTTATAAATTGATATTTTTTACTTAGAAGGAAGCAGATTGGAGGTATCATGGATTTTATTATTCATATTAAAGACTTCTTGTGGGACTATGTAATCATTTTCCTGCTTGTCTTTGCGGGATTATTTTTTACGATTAAATTAAAATTTCCGCAATTCACTAAGCTTGGTCTTGCTGTGAAGTCTACTTTAGGAAATGTTTTTAAAAAGGATGCTGGGCCTAAGAAGGAGGGCGAGGTTAGCTCGTTTCAAGCGCTTGCAACGGCTGTTGCAGCTCAGCTTGGTACTGGATCGGTTGGCGGTGTGGCTTCGGCTATCATGGCTGGTGGACCGGGTGCTGTATTTTGGATGTGGATCTCGGGTCTACTTGGCATGTCGACAATCTTTGCTGAGGCGATTTTGGCTCAAGTCTTCAGACAAAAGAAGGACGGCGAAGTTTATGGTGGTCCCGCGTACTACATAAGTCAAGGCGTGAAGAACAAGCGCTTTGCGAAGGTCTTGTCTATAGTTTTTGCTATATTTTTAATTCTAGCTCTAGGTTTTGCGGGCAACATGGTCCAATCGAACTCTATCGCTCTATCGATGCAAGAGGGCTTCGGCATCAAACCTGCTTACACTGGCATTATCCTTGCGGTTCTTGTCAGTATGATAGTTATGGGTGGTGTGCAAAGAATTTCTAAGATCGCTGAGATGATAGTGCCTGTCATGGCTGCTGTCTTTATCTTATCTGGTCTTGTTATTCTTGTTATGTTTAGACAAAATATCATCCCTGTATTTAAACTAATATTTAAAAGTGCTTTTAGTACCTCGGCTGTATTTGGCGGCGCTGTTGGGATCAGTGTTCAGCATGCGATCAAGATGGGTCTTGCGCGCGGGCTATTCGCGAATGAAGCTGGGATGGGCTCTACGCCTCATGCTCACGCTGTAGCAACTGTTGATAAACCAGCGGACCAAGGTCTATCTGCCATCTTCGGTGTTTTAACTGGTATCATCATATGTACTGTAACTGCTATGATTATCTTGTTAACTAACGCTCATATATATTCTTTTGAAAATGGTCTTGACTCGGTTGCTGTTACGCAAAAGGGTTTCGAGATTGCTTTTGGCAAGCCGGGCGTAATATTCTTAGCGATAAGTCTCTTCTTCTTCGCTTTTTCAACCATTGTCGGTTGGTACTACTTTGGTGAGTCGAACATTGTTTACTTGTTTGGGCAAAAGGCTGTTTTGGTTTATAGACTTCTTGTCGTAATCGCTGTAATCGTAGGTACTGTCGTATCTGTTGACTTCGTTTGGGTGCTTTCAGACACGTTTAACGCACTCATGGTTATACCGAATGTTATAGGTCTAGTTTTACTATCGAATATAGTTTCGAAGGAAGCTCGCAGCTTGAACGAGCCAAAGCTTAAGTAAGGAGGAAATATGGATACAATATTATTGATCAAAGATTTTATATGGGACTATTTATTAGTTTTCTTACTTGTCTTTGCTGGTCTTTACTTAACTGTAAAGCTTGGCTTTATTCAATTTACTAAGCTTGGACAAGGTTTTAAAGAGCTTAAGAAGTCTAAAAGAGATGCTGCGAGTGGCCTAGTAACACCTCTTGAAGCGTTCTACACTTCGCTTGCCGCACAAATAGGTACTGGTAACATCGCAGGTGTTGCTGCTGCCATCATGCTTGGCGGCTCTGGAAGTATATTTTGGATGTGGGTTTCGGGCTTTTTAGGTATGGCAATCATTTATTCGGAAACAGTTTTAGCTATTCTATATAGAGAGAAAAAAGGTGACGACTACTTCGGCGGACCTGCCTACTATTTATCAAGAGGCATCAAGAACAAGGCTCTCGGCAAATTTTTAGCAGCTGTCTTTGCCATATTCATCATCATTGCACTAGCCTTCGCTGGCAACATGGTTCAATCAAACTCGGTTGCGAGCGTTATTGAAAGCTCATTTAATATCGCGCCTGTATATACTGGTGCCTTCATCGCAGTACTTTTGTCATTTATAATTATAGGTGGAGCAAAATCCATCGCAAAGGTAGCGACTAAAGTCGTTCCATTCATGATAGCGATGTTCCTGATTCATGGTCTAGTAATTTTACTAAAGTACTCGGCAAATATTGGACCGGTATTTAAAAGTATATTCGCAAATGCATTCACATGGAAGGCGGCGGCTGGCGGTGCTGTCGGTTTCAGCATCAAAGAGGCTCTTAAGCATGGTATGGCGCGCGGACTATTCTCAAATGAAGCGGGCATGGGCTCAACTCCTCATGCAAATGCCATCGCTGACGTGGATCACGCGTCTAAGCAAGGCTACATCTCGATGATAACTGTTATAATCGACACTTTCGTCGTATGCACTGTATCGGCGCTAATCATCTTAGTGACTGGCGCAAATGAGATTGAGGGAGCGCACTTCGCAGGCGTTTTGCAAAACGGCTTTGACATCGCTCTAGGCGGATCGGGCTCGGTCTTCTACGCGATATCGGTCTTCTTCTTCGGCTTCACAACTATACTTGGCTGGTACTACTACGGCGAATCGAACGTTATGTACCTATTCGGTGAGGACGCAATCAACTACTACAAAATCTTCGCCATCATCGCTGTGGTTGGAGGAACTATAGTAAGTGTCGACGCTATATACAATGTAAGTGACCTTTTGAATGGTCTTATGGTTATACCGAACATAATTGGTATCTTGATCTTAAGTACTGTGGTTAAGAAGAATAAAAACGAAATTAATAAATTGTAACACTTTCTTTACATTTAATTAATAATTATATGATATAATAAATTCATAGGAGTGATGCTATATGAATAAAAGTTCAAAGAGCAAAATTTTCATAATTCTATCTTTAATTGTTTTAGTTTTGCTAGCATTTTACTTAATGAATTCTAAACATGAAGAACTTATTACACTTACAATCAAAAATGAAAGTACAGAAAAAGTAAATGATTTAAATTTATTTTTATCAAATGAAGAGACATTTTATGAAGTTAGTTTAGAAGCTAATGAAAAGAAAACTATAAAGATAAGCTATAATGATACATTTCATGAGGGAAGTTTAATGATGAAATACAATGACTTTGATGGCAACGAACATGAGGAAACAATTATTGGATATGTAGAAAAGGGTCAAAGTATTAAGACTACGCTTATAATTAAAGCCGTTGATGCTCAAGGCGTCATTGAATTTGAAGTAAAGTAAATAAAGCAATAAAAAAGTTTTAGCCTCGGGTCAATTGATCTAAGGCTAAAACTTTTTTTATTGCAAATGTATTATATATATATTTCTTTTATAAATCATACAAAAAAGAAGTAGAGTCCCCTACTTCTTTTTTGTATGATTTACTTCCAAGTCATTTTTAAGCTTTTATTATTTGTGACACAATCTTCAAGATATAAATTGATTAAAGTTTGATATGGTATGCCCGTACTTTTCGCTTGGTCTTTAAAATAACTTATAACTGTTTCATTTAGATTGATCGTTATTTGTTTTTTTGCAATTTGTTCAGCATAAATGTTTTCTCTTGGATTTAATTTTTTTATATCGTATTCTTCTCTCATTCTATACCTCCTAAATACCATTGATATATATCATTCGTTCATTCTTTGTAGCTTTTCTTGCGGATATAATTATATTATAATTGTTTTATATTTATTTATCAAGCCCACCACCATAAAAATGGGCTCTGCATCGCGCAAAGCCCATCATAATTTTCCTAATAATTTATTTAAATTTATCTAGTCTCTTGAATATCTTTTCCTTACCTAATAAGTAAAGTATCCTATCCATTTCTGGTCCGTGTACTGAGAAGGAAATCATCGCTCTAACTGGCATATAAAGGTTTTTGCCTTTGATGCCTGTCTTCTTTTGTATGCTCTTCATGAATGTCTTTGCGTAATCAAGTGTAATTTCGTCTACTGATGAAAGCTCTTCTTCGATAGCGTTTGCAAGCACTTTAGCGTTTTCCGCATTGTCGCCTTCTAAGAATTCTTTTGTTTCGTCTGCAAGTGGAAGCTCTTCGAAGATGAATCTTGCCTTTTCTGGCAATTCTGTCATTAAAGATATATTATCCTTAAGTGTGTCGATTAAAACTTCCATGTACTCTTTATTATCTTTTGCAAAATCTTCTGTGATTAGTCCTGCCTTAATTAGTTCTTCGCTTGCTTCTTCTCTTAATACATTTATATCTTGATTTCTTAAGAATTGTGCGTTTACCCAATCAAGTTTGTCTTTGTCGAAGATGCCGCCTGTCTTAGAAACTCTTTCAAAGGAGAATTCTTTGATTAGCTCATCCATGGTAAATATTTCTTTATTATCTTCTGGTGACCAGCCAACTAGTGCTAAGTAGTTATTTAACGCTTCTGGCAAATAGCCTTTGTCTTTGAAGTCTTCTACTGATACGTCGCCTTGTCTCTTTGATAATTTCTTTCTATCTTTGTTAAGTACTGTTGGTAAGTGAACGTACTCTGGTTTTTCCCAGCCAAGTGCTTCGTATAAAAATACGTGCTTTGGTGTAGATGGTAGCCACTCTTCCCCTCTAACGATGTGTGTGATGCCCATTAGGTGGTCGTCGACTACGACTGCCATGTGATATGTTGGGAAGCCGTCAGACTTTAGTAGTACTTGATCATCGATATCTTCTGTGTTGATGGTGATGTCGCCTCTAACTACGTCGTGGAATGTTATGTCTGTATCCTTTGGTAATTTTAGTCTAACTACGTATGGCTCGCCATTTGCAACTCTTTTCTTTGCTTCGTCAAGAGGAATATTTCTACAGAAGCCATCATACTTTGGTATAAGGCCCTTGATTTGTCTTTCTTCTCTGATTCTGTCAAGTCTTTCCTTGTCGCAGAAGCAGTAGTATGCCTTGCCTTCTTCGATTAGCTGATCAACATATTTTCTATATATATCAAGTCTTTCTGATTGTATATATGGGCCGTAGTCACCTTTTTGAACTACCTTGCCATCTTCAATGAAAACGCCTTCGCTGTAGTGTATGCCAGCCCAGTGAAGTGAGTTTATCAAGTTTTCTATAGCGCCTTCGACAAAACGTGTTCTGTCTGTGTCTTCGATTCTTAAGATGAAGTCGCCGCCCATCTTTTCAGCGAATAAGTAGTTATATAGCGCTGTTCTTAATGAGCCTATGTGCACAAAACCTGTTGGCGATGGTGCAAATCTTACTCTAACTTTTTTATCCACGATTATTCTTCCTTTCCTTTATATAAGCAATTATCTTGTTAATAGCTTCGCTAGCATCTATCTCTTCATTTTCCATCTCACGACGAGTCGAGTACTCAACTTTGCCTTCGCTAGCAAGCTTACCTACTGTAATTCTAAGAGGTATACCGATTAAGTCTCTGTCATTGAATTTAACGCCGGCTCTTTCCGCTCTGTCATCAAGAAGCACTTCGACCTTCTCTGCCAATAGCTTTTGGTAAATTTCTTCAGCAAGCTTATTTTGCTCTTCGTCTTTTACATTGACTATTGTTACGATGGCTTCGTATGGACATGATGATATTGGCCAGATGATACCCTTTTCATCGTTGTTTTGCTCAACTATGGCAGATACTGTTCTTGATATACCAACGCCGTAGCAGCCCATCCAGAAGTATTCGTCCTTGCCATTTTCATCCAAGAATGTTGCCTTCATTGATTTTGAGTACTTTTGACCAAGTTGGAAGATGTTTCCGACTTCGATGCCTCTCTTGAACTCAAGTTTGCCACCGCACTTAGGGCAAACATCGCCCTCAGCTATCATTAGTAAATCGTCTACGAATTCAAATTTTTCGTCTTCACTTATATTATAGTTCATATAGTGATAATTTTCTTCGTTAGCGCCTATGACCATGTTTTTGATATTCTTAACTCTTTCATCAGCGATAAGTCTATCAGCCTTTAAGCCGATAGGACCAGTATAGCCTGGGAAGGAGCCCATAGCCTTGATGTCTTCGTCGCCCATCATCTCAATCTCATGCTCTGCGCAGCCAAGATGCTTTATTAATTTTGTTAGGTTTAGCTCTCTTGATCCTGGTATGAAGACAACGATCTTTTGTCCCTTAACCATTAGGTCAACTGCCTTAAGGCATCTATCTTTATCTACTTTTAACAGTTCTGCTAGGTCGTCAATAGTTTTAACGCCCTTAGTCTCAACTTTTTCAAGCTCTTTTATATCTTCGCTACTATTGTCATATTTATAAGCTACTTCTGCTTTTTCATCAGTCGCAGAAAAATCGCAGCTATCGCAATATGTGATCACGCCTTCACCAACATCTGAAAGTGCAGTGAACTCGTGTGACTCGTTACCACCGATGGCTCCAGAGTCGCCTCTAACTATCCTGTAATCAAGTTCAAGTCTATCGTAGATGTTTTCGTACGCTTCCCACATGTTCTTGTAGCTGGCTACCATGTCCTCTTGAGTCTTGTCAAAAGAGTAAGCGTCCTTCATCAAAAACTCTCTCGCTCTATTGATACCAAATCTTGGTCTCTTCTCGTCTCTGTACTTAGTTTTGATTTGGTAGATATTTATTGGCAGCTTCTTATATGAGTTCACATCGCTTCTTACAAGGTCTGTGAAAAACTCTTCGGCTGTTGGCGCAAGACAAAATTCTCTGTCGTTTCTGTCCTTTAACTTAAACATCTCTGGTCCGAAGGTATCCCATCTACCCGACTCTTCCCAAAGCTCTCTTGGCTGAACAGCACTCATGTTGATCTCTTGAGCGTCGTGTGAGTCCATCTCTTCTCTAACTATAGCCTCGATCTTTCTGATTACTCTGTAGCCAAGGTTCATGTATGAATAAATTCCTGAGGCGCTCTTCTTGATAAAGCCGCCTCTTAATAGTAGTTTATGTGATGCAATCTCTGCTTCGCTAGGATCCTCTCTCAATGTTTTAAAAAACATTTTACTCATTCTCATAGCTTTCTTCCTCCTCTTGGTACTCGTAGTTTTCTTTTTGCGCGTTGAACATCTTGTAGTAAAGGCTGTCAGTCTTTTGCATTAGATTGTGATGCGTGTCAAAGTCCTCTACAGTACCGTTATTTATTAACAAAATTCTATCGCAGAATATCGACGAACTCATTCTGTGTGAGATGTATATCGATGTCTTCTCTTTAACAAGATAGTTGAAGTTCTCGTAAATCTCTGCCTCGCTCTTCGGATCAAGAGCCGATGTTGGCTCGTCAAGTATAACAAGCTCGCTGTCCTTGTACAAGCTTCTTGCAATTGCTAGCTTTTGGAACTGTCCTTGCGATAGTTTTTCTCCCGTTTCAGAGTAGCCCATGGAAACCTTTGTGTCCATGCCGCTGCTTAACGAATTTATTTTATCATATATATCAATATCTTTCAATACTTTAGTAACTTTTTCTCTGTCGTAGTCAGTCGTTGATGCAACAGTCTCTGCCACAGGGAAGTTATATATATTGTAGTCTTGGAAAACAACCGAGATAAATTTTTGGTACTCGTCCATCTTTATCTTGGATATGTCAAGACCGTTAAGAAGTATCTCGCCCTTTGTTGGCTCGTATAGCCTTGTCATTAACTTGATGATGGTAGTCTTACCAGCTCCATTCAGACCTACTATAGAAATTTTTTCGCCCTTATTGATCTTAAAGGATAAATTCTTTAGTACATAATCTTCAGAGCTTGGGTACTTGAACCAAACGTCTTTAAACTCAATCGTGTCAATGGACTTAGGCATATCGTACTCGTATGCTTTTGCTTTTTCTTCAGGTAACATCATAAATCTATAGTACGGCTCTGTCATGTTTCTCATCATAATCATGTTGACATAGTTTTGCGAGATGATTCTAACTCTTTGGTTGAAGTTAACAAAGGCCGATGTGTATAGAGCGAAGGAACCGATTGAAATTTGCGGGCCAAAAACGCTCGATACAGCTCTTACTGATATATAGATGTAACTTAAAGCTCTTGATACACCGTCTAAGATACCGCTAAAGAAAAATGAAAGTGAGTTTATGGTATACATATTCGCTATACCTGCGCTTATGTCCTTCATCAGCTTATATATTGAGCCATTGACCAAGTCATGCATGGAGAATAGCTTTACATCCATCATCTTACTATTGTCATAAATAATATTCATGTAAGCAGAGAATTTTCTGTTTATATCTTCAAGTGAAGCTAAGAAGTCTCCCATCTTCTTGTTCGCCCAAGCGCCTATGACAAAGTTTAGGCACGCTACTAAAAGAAGTATTACACCTAAAACCCAGGAGAAGCTAAAAGCGATTACCGCTAAAAATATTACTACTACAAATGAAACAAATACTTCCGCAGCTATTTGAACGAAGTTTGCTAGAGGTGATTGAGTGCTCATGATGAAGTCTGCTTGGTCCTTAAGATTCATGTAATCTTTGTTCTCAAGCATAGAGTAATCAAGTTTCATAGTCTTTTCGCATATATTATAACGAATTCTTTGTTGCACGCCAGGAAGGTCTACGTTGTTGATGTAGTTGTTGACATAGCCAGGTATCTTAGCTAAGACAACGTTTGCAAGCACCATAAGTACTACATAAGTCACTATCTCGAAACCTCCGCCATTCATTATTGAGTCAATAACTAGTTTTGGCAAGAATACATTTATTAGTAAAAGTCCTGCTGATGACAGTGAGGCTAGTAAGATTAAAAATACTGTTTTCTTGGAGTATTCCCAAATTGATTTGATCATGAAGCCATATATCTTCATGTGTTCTTTAAAGTTCTTCATATTTAGGCCTCCTTAGTATAGTACTTACCTTGTATAGTGAACATTTCGTAATATTCACCCTTCTTCTTCATAAGATCATCGTGAGTACCCTCTTCGAAGATCTTTCCGCCCTTAAGAAGTATAATTCTATCGCAGAACTTTGTCGATGAAAGTCTGTGTGAGATGTATATCGAGGTTCTATCCTCTCTTAAGTCATTTAGCTTAGAATATATCTCGTGCTCAGCAAGTGCATCTAAGTTTGCTGTCGGCTCATCAAGTATAAGTATAGGTGAGTCCTTGTACACAGCTCTCGAGATGGCAAGTTTTTGTTCTTGTCCGCCCGATAGTTCAAGAGCGTCCTTAGCAACTTCATGAGACATGTTTCTTTCGTAAGCGTTTTTCTCTTCTTCGATACGCTCCTTAAGTCCCACGTCCTCTATGGCTCTCTTGGCTCTTTCCAAGTCATAAGTTTCATGCATAGAAATATTATTACCAAGTGTATATGGATATATATTTACCTGTTGGAATATGCAGGCAAACATCTTATACAGCTCCTCTTCCTTAAACTCGTTGATGTTTATGCCATTAAGAAGTATCTCGCCTTCGTCCGGTCTAAATAGTCTTACTAATAAATTGATTATGGTTGACTTGCCCTCACCATTGTTACCAACTAGGGCAATGGTTTCATTCTTAGCTATCTTAAAGCTTAAGTTGTCAAGTACTTTCTTATCTGTATTTGGATAAGCGAAAGTAACATTTTTAAACTCAATATCAACGGCGCCACTAAGTCTATCTCTAGTACCATGGTCTGAGCTTAACTTATCTGTTTCAAGTAAATCATACATATTTTCTACGTAAATAGTTTGATTAACAACAAAAAACTCGTAGTCTTCTATAGCTCTGTCTGCCAATAATACAAATTGTAGCATAAGTGTTAGATACATCAAAAAGCTACCTGTATCAACTGAGCCATTCTTAAAGCTAAGTATAAGTGTATAAGCAAAAATGCCTTGCGCAAGAATTAAGATTAAAACTGATAAAAGGCTCTTTCTAAATGTTTTGTTAACAGCTCTTAGGCTAAAACTCTTTCTCTTATTGATAACGTTTTTGTAAGCATTAAGTATCATGTCTTTTAAGTTAAAAAGCCTAATCTCTTTGCCAGATTTAAAATCGCCAGCAGTTTTATTGTAATATCTAATCTCATCAGTTATTTTATTAATCTCGGCATCATTATCTCTTACTTCTTTGTTTGCTTGTCTTTGTGCGTAGGCATAAGTAATTGCATATAAAAGTAATAATAAACCTGTTAATGGTGATAAAGCCGTAATTACTCCGCCAATAAGTATTAGTGAGAGAATTATAGGTGCGGTTCTTGCAAACTCTCTAAGCATACCAACAACGCCGCCCCAGTCACCACTTGTTGCTTCAAAGGCCATGCCATACATCTTAAAGATGGATCTATCACTTATGTATTTAAAGTCAGTAGTCGCAATCTTTTTATTTTGCTCATGCATTAACTCAAATCTAGTTTTATTAGCTACTGTTAGTACTTGATTTGAGCAGTAAAGGCTTACGCCCTCAACTAAGAACTCCAAGGCAAAAAAGCCAAGTGAGATTAGTAAAATCCTTCTAATCGCGTCTGTACCAGGATTTTCTACGACTCCAACTATTAGCTTAGGCATTAGTGATAAAACTAGTGGAGCAAAGGCCCCTAAGATGCAGGCAAATAAGATGTATAAAATCATCTTTTTGTCAGCTTTGATCGCGTCCCCAAGCAGGCGCTTCAGTGTTTTTGTGTACTTCATTTTTCTCCTCCTACGAGTTAAGTTCTTTATTGACGTTAACTAGGGCAAGCTCTGCCTCGTCAAGTGCGTCCTTAAGCTTCTTACTCTTCTTTAAATTTTCCTTCGTATATAATTTATTTGAGCTTTTAACTATGTTTGAGAAAGCGGCTAATAGATTGTCGAAGCTCTTCTTAAGCTCTTCTTCACCAGCGAGCTTGTTCTTATGAACCTCAATCCTTGCGCTTTCGCCAGTAGCTAGGTCAATTGTTTCGCCAAGCTTTGGTGCGTATACCTCAAGACCTTGGTCTCTAGCTATCTTTTGCTTTAAAATTTCTTGTGCATCGCTCTCGCCATGAACCAAGAATACTTTTTTAGGCTTTCTTTCATAAGCATCTAGCCACTTTAGTAGCATATTTTGATCGGCATGTGCAGAAAAGCCTTGTAAGTCATAAACTTCTAGACCCACGTCCACCATTTGACCAAAAAGCTTGACTCTTCTTACGCCGCTAAGAATGATGCGGCCTAAAGAGCCTTCTGCTTGGTAACCAACTATAACAAGCGAGTTTCTCTTATCCCAAAGACAGTTCTTTAAGTGATGCCTTATTCTGCCTGCTGTCATCATGCCTGACGATGCGATGATGACCTTTGGCGCCTCGTCTGCATTAAGTGCCTTTGAGTCCTCTGTTTCGCGAATGTACTTTAAGTGCTTAAACATAAGTGGATCATCGCCCGACTTTAATAGCTTTTGTGTTTCTTCGTCTAAAATATCGTAGTTACGCATAAATACTTCTGTCGCGTCGACCGCCATCGGCGAATCAAGAAAAACTCTTACGTTTTGATTCTTTCTCTTCTCGAACTCTTTGTTTAATAAGTATATAAGCTCTTGGCTCCTACCAACTGCAAAGCTTGGTATTAGAACGGTTCCGCCTCTGGCAACAGTCTTGTCTATGATATCAATAAGCTTTTGAGTGCTGTCCGTAATTTTCTCGTGATTGCGATTGCCATAAGTTGACTCCATGATGACATAGTCAGCGTCCTTGATGAAAGTCGGATCCTTTAGTAGAGGCCTGTCCGGCATACCAAGGTCGCCAGAAAATACAAGTTTAGTCTCTTTGCCATCTTCATTTATGTAAATTTCCAAAATGGCTGAGCCAAGTATATGACCTGCATCTCTAAAGATGATTTTGATCCCATCAAAGAGCTCTACTTCTTCACCATAAGCATAGCCCCTTAAAAGCTTAAGAGTATCATCAACGTCAACATCTGTGTAAAGAGGCTCAACTGGGTCAAGGCCTTGACGAAGATTCTTCTTAGTCTCAGTCTCAGCGTCTTGCATACCAATCTTTGCCGAGTCGTAGAGCATGACTGGAGCTAGGTCCATAGTCGCCTTAGTCATGATGACTTCGCCGTCGTAGCCGTCCTTGACCATCTTCGGAAGCCTTCCTATGTGATCGATGTGTGCGTGAGTGATTAAAACCTTGTCAATGTCCCTTACATTGTAGTCAAATGGCCTTTTGTTGAGCTCTTCAAGGTCCTTACTGCCTTGAAACATGCCGCAGTCTATGACTATCTTCTTGCCACAGGCTTCAAGCAAATAGTTGGAGCCAGTTACTTCTTGTGCCGCGCCTAAAAAACTTAGTTTCATAGTAATTCTCCTTTTTTATATATATCCTCTACAATTGCATCGATATCAATTTTTTCTTCTTCGCATTTAACATCAGCGATTAGTGGTCTCGTTTGTGGATGGTCTGGCGAAAATACTGAGCAGCAGTCATCAAATGGCTCTATGGACTTATCATAAGTGCCTATCTTTTTCGCTATGTCAATGATGTCAAGCTTATCGAAGGCTATGAGCGGTCTAAAGATGACCATGTCTGTCGCATCCTCTATCGCTTTAATTCCGTACATTGTCTGTGAAGCGACTTGGCCGATATTCTCCCCTGTGATGATGGCGTCGTAGCCCTTGTCATGAGCTAGCTTTTTCGCAACGCGCATCATTATCCTTCTTGAAACAACCGTTGTGTACGAAACATTCATATTTTGATTGATGGCTGTGTATGCGTCAAGCATATTATATGAATATAGCTTGATGTCACCTGTGTAAGCAGCGACTATGTCTCTAAGGCCTTTAACCTTCTCAAGTGCTTGCAGCGAGGTAAATGGATATGAGTGAAAATGTATCGCGTCGACCTTAACGCCGCGCTTCGCCATCATATATAGAGCGACTGGACTGTCTATACCGCCTGATAAAAGACAAAGCGCCTTACCATTAGTCGCCTTTGGCATACCGCCTAGTGCCTTGTACTTCTCTACTGAAACGTAGGCAAACTTCCTTATATCAACATAAACTTCATGTTCGGGCGTATGCACGTCAACTTTTAGTCCGTCCGTATTTGTGAGTATGGCAGCTCCTATATCCCTTGATAGCTCCATCGAGTTAAGTGGGAACTTCTTATCCGCTCTTGTTGATGATGCCTTGAATGTGCCTTTTAAATTCTTTTCCTTAACTAAGTCAATAGCGAGGCGCCTGATCACTTCAATATCTTTTTCACATCTATAAGCCTTTCTGATCCAAACTATGCCGAAGACTTTTTTTAGTGCTTCAATCGCTTTTTCAGATTTTGCATCGTCCACTTCTATAATAATTTTGCCGATATCGTTATAAAGGCTATCGTAACCGATATCTTTTAAGTTTTTGTCGATGTTTGAAATAAGTTTTTGCTCGAAGTACCTTCTGTTGCCGCCCTTTAGGTGCATCTCACCCTCACTTATGATTAAATACACTTTATCCATCATCATTTTTTAACACTCCTAATAAATTTAACCGCTTTTTTAATAAGTTCCGCCGCTTTTAAGACCTCTTCTTCAGTGTTCATCTCAGAAAATGAAATTCTAACCGTCTCTTCAGCTTCTTTTTCGCCGTATCCATAGCCCTCAAGTACGCGCATGTGCTTTTTTTGCTTCGATGAGCAAGCAGAAGACGTTGAAATGTAGACCTCATCTTGCTCCAAGATATGAACTAGTACCTCTGCCTTGATATTATCAAAAGCTACCGACATAACGTATGGCGAATAGCCCTCGCCCTCTGAGTGAACGTTAACGCCATCAAGCTCTTTTAGGCTAGCTATCATTTTATTTTTTAAATCATTTACATATTTATAATTATTTTCAAGATTTTTATCCAAAATTTTAACCGCTTCGGCAAGAGCTAAAACACCCGGAACATTTTCAGTACCTGCTCTTAGAGAAAATTCTTGCTCGCCGCCATAGATAAGCGGCTTAACTAAGTTCATATCGAGTGTGTAAAGGCAGCCAATGCCCTTAGGCGCGTGAACCTTGTGACCCGACATCGAAAGAAAATCAATGTTTCCTTCGCTTAGATCAATACGAAGCTTGCCAAAGGCTTGAACCGCGTCAGTCGCAAAAATTATATCTGGGTAAAGCTTCTTTACTTCACGAGAAATGCTTTCTACGTCTATAATGCTGCCCACTTCGTTATTCACATGCATAAGCGAAACGAAGCCAAAACCATCATCAAGCTTAGCTAAGACATCATCTAAAGTGATTTGTCCGTCCTTAGGATGAATTTTTGTCACTTCAAAGCCATTGGCCACAAGATTGTCAATAGGCTTGTTCATCGCTTGATGCTCGACCGCCGTCGTCAAAATTTTCTTTTTCTTTATATCCTTAATTGAATTTACAATAATGTTGTTCGCCTCACTCGCGCAAGACGTAAAAATGATTTCGCCAGACTTTATATTAAGGAAATTTTTGATAGTCTCCCTAGCCTCTTCAAAGTCATTCCTTAGTAAAAAGCCTGCCTTATGTATGCTCGATGGATTCGCATAAGTTTCTTCAAACGCATGAAGCGCCGCATCCATCGCCTCTTTATATACTTTTGTTGTCGCACAATTATCTAAATAAATCATAAACCTCACCACTTCTATTATATTATAAAGCCGTGAAAATAGCAATGAAAAACGCATTCTCACGGGAAAATTTAAATATTTATATCGTGACTGCCATAAACGTAAAATATTATTTGAATAATCGTAATATTTGCATAATTAGCTTGAAAAAAATCAATACTTGTGATAAAATATCTTTATATATGAGGAGGGAAGAAAATGGATATCAGACAAATAGAAACTTTTGTTGAAGTCGTTAGGCTAGAAAGTTTCTCGAAAGCTGCAGAAAAGCTCTTTATAACTCAGCCAACTGTGTCAAATCACATAACCGCTCTTGAAAAAGAGGTCGGCAGTGAACTTATTGACAGAAGCGGTAGGCTGTTTCGAATTACGCCGACAGGCCAAATTTTGTACGAGCATGCGGAGAAGATCATCGATCAGATCAACAATGCTAAGTATGAGATTGACGCCTACGACCAAGGTCTGCAGGGTAAGATAAGCATTTTGTCGAGCTCCATCCCTAGAGAGTACATCCTTCCTGATTTGATTAAGTCTTTCCTTGAAGAGCATCCGAAAATCAGTTTTTCGCTGCAAGGTAGTGACTCGAAGGAAGCTATCAAGTGTATTCTTACATATGAGAATGACTTTGCCATCGTTGGCAAGATGAATGACAACCCCAAGCTTGATTTTGTTAAACTCGTTAAGGACTCAAGTGTACTTATAGTGCCAAATGACAAGTTTGAAAACCTTGAGAATGGTGATACAGTTAAGTTTGAAGACATACTCGATGAAAACTTTATTCTTAGGGAGTATGGTTCTGCCTCGCTCGAAACCATAATCAACGCTATATATCAAAGCTCGAAAGACGCTAGAAAGCTTAGGATAGTTGGCACATGCGATGACAATGAAGCAATCAAGTCCTTAGTAAGCAAAGGCGTTGGCCTTAGCTTTATGAATAAGATTGCGGTCGAAAGAGATATCAAGGAAAAGAGATTTAAGTACCTTAACATAAAAGGTGTGGATTTCTCAAGAGACTTTTACTTCTTGTATCACAGAGAAAAGCCTCTAAGCCCACTTGGTAAGAGATTTAAGGACTTTGTCCTAGATTATGTAAAGAAAAATAAATAGATAATGTTTTTTATGGAGTTAGTTTTTTCTAGCTCCTTTTTTGTGCTCTAAGACATAAAGAAGCAGATGCACCTAAGATGCATCTGCTTTTGTAGTCACTAATTTATTTAAATTAGATCTTAAATTTTATTTTTTAGATAAAACAAGATAAATATGCAATTTAAACACATTTACAATATCAACTTAACTTTATCCACAAATTTCGAAGAGAAAAGAAGAACCTCGTCCTAAAGTCCGAGAACCTTTACGCTATGATGGATAAGACTAATATATCAATCCGTAAGCTAAATCCTCTTTATTCACTAATTTTTTAGATAAAACAAGATGATTATGCGAAGTGGAGAATTTATCAAGCGATCTCGTACTTTGTCGTACGTGGAGCGAAGATAGATTCGAACGAGCATAAGGGCTTGTTTTAGCAAAAAATTTTTTATTTAACTAAGTGACAGGCTACAAAATGTCCCGGTTCTACTTCTTTTAGAGTAGGATGAGGACCATTGCAAACGCCTTCATCTCTCATCGGACATCTGCCGTAGAAAACGCATCTGTCTGGTGGATCTATTGGGCTCGGTACGTCGCCTTTTAGTATGATTCTTTCTTGTTTGTAGTTATACTCAGGTACTGGTATTGCTGATAGTAGTGCCTTTGTGTATGGATGTAATGTGTTTTCAAATATTTGCTTGTAATCTGCTAGTTCAACCATACGGCCAAGATACATTACTGCGACTCTGTCTGAAAGGTGACGAACAACTGAAAGGTCATGTGATATAAATAAGTATGTTAGTCCCTTTTCTTTTTGTATGTCTTGAAGAAGATTTAGTACTTGGGCTTGAATTGATACGTCAAGTGCTGATACTGGTTCATCAAGTACTATAAACTCAGGTCTCATTACTAAGGCTCTTGCGATACCAATTCTTTGTCTTCTACCACCATCTAGTTCGTGTGGGTAGGAGTTCATAAGTCTTTTTTCAAGACCTACTGTTTCCATCATTTCAAGAACAACTTTTTCTATCTCTTTCTTACTATCGTAAATTTTGTTTACATAAAGTGCGTCCGCAATCAAGTCAAATGTGTTAAGTCTTGGGTTTAGTGATGAATATGGATCTTGGAAGACGATTTGCATTTCGCGTCTTAATTGGTGCATTTCCTTTTTAGTCTTACGGTTCATGATGTCTTCGCCGTTAAACCATATTTCTCCGCTTGTTGGCTCATGTAATCTGATGATTGCACGACCAGCTGTTGACTTACCACAGCCTGATTCGCCTACTAGGCCAAGTGTTTCGCCCTTTTTTATCTCAAAGTTAAGGTCTTCAACTGCATGTAGAACGCCCTTCTTAGTCGGAAAGTACTTACATAAATGTTTTACTTCAATGAAATTTTCGCTCATAACTTTCCTCCTCTACTTTTCTTCTGATTCAGAAGCTGTTTCTTCACTAGCTTCATTCTTAGAGCCGTCTATATCCATAGCTCCGTCCTTGTATAAGAAGCACTTAACAAAGTGACCTGGGCTTACTTCATAAACCGGTGGTTCGTTTGTTTTGCACATTTCCATGCACTTAGTGCATCTTGGATGGAACTTACATCCAGTAGGTAAATTTGTTGGGTCTGGTGTCATTCCTGGAATAACTTGAAGTCTTTCAACGTCACCAGTTAATTTTGGTATTGACGAGAAAAGTCCAACTGTGTATGGATGCTTCTTGTCTGTGTATATATCCTTAGTAGTACCGCTTTCAACAACTTCGCCAGCGTAAACAACCGCTACCTTATCAGCAATTTCAGCTATAACACCTAAGTCGTGAGTAATCATGATGATGGATGTATCAAACTTGCTCTTAAGCTCCTTCATTAGCTCCATAACTTGAGCTTGAATAGTAACGTCTAGAGCAGTTGTTGGCTCATCCGCAATGATTATCTCTGGGTTACAAGCAAGAGCCATCGCAATAACGATTCTTTGCTTCATACCACCAGAAAGTTGATGAGGGTAGTCATTAACTCTTTCGCGTCTGATACCTACTAGGTCAAGCATTTCAAGAGTCTTTTCTTTTCTGCCGTTCTTATCAAGTTTAGTGTGAAGAGCAAGAACTTCTTCTATTTGCTTACCTATAGTCATAACGGGGTTAAGACTTGTCATTGGGTCTTGGAAGATCATGGAGATCTTTTCCCCTCTAATCTTTCTCATATCTTTTTCTTTAGTTTTTAATATATCCTTACCATCGAACTCAATCTCACCTGAGCTAATAATTCCAGGTGGATCAGGTACTAGGTTAAGTATTGCAAGAGCAGTAGTAGTCTTGCCGGCACCTGTTTCTCCAACAAGGCCAAGTGTCTCTTTCTTGTTTAGAGACAAGTTCATGCCATTAACGGCTTTAACAACACCCGAATCTGTATTGAACTCAACAGATAGGTCTCTTATATTAAGTAAATTTCCTTTTTCCATAGTAACCTCCTACCTCTTAAGCTTAGGGTCAAGTGCATCTCTAAGACCATCGCCCATAACGTTAAGAGCAAAGATGGTGATAACGATGGCTAAACCTGGGAACAATGTGATGTGTGGGAAGTCCATGATATATGAACGACCATCCGATAGCATAGCGCCCCACTCTGGTGTAGGTGGTTCAAGTCCAAGTCCTATGAAGGATAGACCTGCCGCGTTAATGATTGCGTAAGCAACACCTAGAGTCGCTTGAACGATGATAGGTGCCATACAGTTTGGAATTATATGTTTAAAGATAATTCTAAAGTCACTTGAACCATTGGCCTTTGCTGCTTCAACAAATTCGTTATCTTTTATAGTTAAAACAGAGCTTCTAACGATTCTGGCATATGCTGGAACCGAGGCTATACCAACGGCTATCATTAAGTTACCAAGGCCAGTACCTAGTGCGCTCATGATTGCTATAGCTAAAAGTATATCTGGTATAGCTTGAAGCACGTCTATGAATCTCATGATTATAGTGTCGACCTTACCGCCGTAGTAACCAGTTACAGCGCCTAGTGTTACACCGAATACCAAGGCGATGGATACGGATATGAATCCGACTTTCAAACTGATTCTAGAACCATAAACGACACGAGAGAATATATCACGGCCTAAGTGGTCTGTACCGAAGATAAATTCAGAGTTTGGTGTTTGATATGTTGGACCAACCATGTCATTGAAAGTATATGGGGCAACAACGTCTGCGAATATCGCTACCAAAACTAGCAAGATAAGTATAAATAGACCTACCATAGCTAGTTTGTTTCTCTTCATTCTTTTTAAAACTTCACTAAGACCTGTTTGTCTTTTTGATTTTCTTATTGATTGCTCTTTTTTCATATTTTTTTCTGCCATATCATTCACCTACATATATTGACTCTTAACTCTTGGGTCTATGAATGTATATAGTATGTCGACAATTAGATTTACAAGAGCAAATGTAACTGCAACGAATAATACACATCCCATAACAAGAGGTATGTCTCTCATCTTGATTGAATCTACCATAAGTCTGCCTATGCCAGGTATACTAAATATAACTTCAGTCATTAGAGCACCGCCCATAAGTTGTCCGAATTGTGTACCGATAACAGTAGTGATAGGGATTAAAGCGTTTGCCAAAGCGTGCTTCCTAGTGATGACCTTTTGTTCTTGACCTTTTGCCTTAGCAGTTCTGATGTAGTCTTGTCTAATTACTTCAAGCATGGAGCTTCTTGTTTGTCTAGTAATAACTGAAACAGATTGAGCTCCTAGTGCTATTGCTGGTAAAACCCATTGATTAGGCATATCAAAGCCTGATGCAGGTAGCCAGCCTAGTTGCACACTAAATAGCATGATTAGTAGTAAACCTAACCAGAATACTGGCATTGATATACCTATTAGGGCGAATATCATTGTCAAGTTATCGAATATACTATATTGTTTTACAGCTGAGATAATACCTATAGGTATACCTAAGATAACTGCGAATGTTATAGCTAAAAATGCTAGTCTAATTGTTGCGCCTGCTCTGTTGCCAATTTCTTGCACAACAGGCATTCTTGTTCTGTAACTACGACCTAAGTCACCTTTAAACACTAGGTTAGATATGTATCTACCAAATTGCGTGAAGAATGGATCGTTTAAGCCAAGTTCTTCTCTAAGTTCTGCTACTTGCTCTTCTGTGGCTGATGGGCCTAAGATGTTACGAGCAGGGTCTCCAGGTGTTATGTATAATAACCAGAAAACGAAGAGACTTACAAGCAAGATAACAGGTATTAAATAGAGGATTCTCTTAATAACGTATTTTATCATAATGCCTCCGATATAATTGAACTATGTTAGGGGGAAGATATCCTCCTCCCCCTTCACTATTTGTAATATTCTTATATTTTACTACTTTGTCTTAACTTCTACTTTGTTTAATTTGTAGTAACCAAAGCAGTTCATTTCAAAACCTTCAACATTCTTAGATGTTGCTACAGTTAATTCTGACCAGTATTCAGGGATCCAAATTTGATTGTCAAGAATGTACTCTTGAGCTTTTCTATAGATTTCGCCTCTCTTTGTTTCGTCAAGTTCTTGTCTAGCGTCATCAAGTAGTTTATCCATTTCTGGGTCTTCTAACCAGCAGTAGTTACCGCCTTCGCCCTTTGCACTTGAGTGGAAGCAAGGGAATAAGAATGCGTCTGGGTCTGGTGTATCAGAATTCCAAGCGATTTCAAACATATCTTGTTTAGCATTCTTTAATACATCGTTGAATGCAGACCATTCCATAACGTTGATAGTTACGTTGATACCAACTTCTTTAAGTTGTTCTTTGATGATAGTTGCCATGTCAACACGTTGTTTTCTTTCGTTAGTAGAGATAGTTGTATCAAAACCGTTAGGATATCCTGCTTCAGCAAGAAGTGCCTTAGCCTTTTCAACATCTCTTGCTCTAGCCTTAGTTTCTCCACCTATAGAGTATTTTAATGATGGTGGCATTGAGTTAGATGCAGTTTTTCCTAGACCTAACCAAACCTTTGGAATTAAGTCGTCCATATCGATAGCGTATGCTACAGCTTGACGAACCTTTGGATTATCGAAAGGTGCCTTTTGAGTGTTGAATCCTAGGTAAGTTGTACCATAGTCAGCTGATCTTAACATAACAAGATTTTCATCTTTTTCAACTTTTTCAACATCAAGTGGTTGTAGTTCATAAATGATATCTGCTCCACCAGTTTGAAGTTCAACTAGTCTGTTAGTTGGTTCAGGGATAATCTTGTATTCAACCTTAGCCATCTTAGCTTTTTCTCCGTAATAATCTTCGAATCTGCTTAACTTGATAGCATTAGCTTTAGACCATTCATCAAGCTTAAATGGACCTGTACCACAAACTTTATCAGTAGAAGTACCGTAGCTATCTCCAGCTGCTTCAACTTCTTTTTGGCAAAGGATTGATCCACCTGGGTGCATTAAAGATGCAATGATACCAGGATAAGGGAACTTAAGATTGAATCTTACAGTGTAATCATCGTCAGCCTTGATAGAGTCTTCATCGATAGTGTTAAATAAGTGCTTAACGTTAGGTGCTTCACACGCACGCTTCAATGAGAATACAACGTCTGATGCCTTCATTTCGTCTCCGTTATGGAATTTAACTCCCTTTCTTAAGTGGAAAACGTATTCAGTATCAGAAACCTTGTCGTAGCTTTCAGCTAGTAAAGGAACTTCTTCAGCCTTATCATTTAGTTCGAATAGACCTTCATAGATTTGAACTAATACTTTTGATGATGCGTTATCGTTAGTGCCCATTGGGTCTAGAGATATAGCATCTGAGTCGTTAGCGATTACAAGAGTGTCCTTGTCGCCTTTCTTTTCGCCAGTTGATTTGTTGCCACCAGCGCAGCCAGTAAGTACTGTCATAATAAGTGCTAGTGCCAAGATAAGTGAAATAAACTTCTTCATAAAAACCTCCTTGCATTTCTGCGTGTGCTTAGGGCCAAAGTAGTCCTAGCTATAGTTTAAGAGCTGCTATGTATGATACCTTCGTACACTTAGTAATATAGAATCGGTCTATTAATTCTATGTGCGCTCGTGTTAACGGCGATATACTCTACCTGATTAAAGCTCTTTTATATATTATACCACTAGTAGTTTAATAATACAAGCATTTTGATAAAAAATACCTCTTTGGTATGAATTTTTTCGAAAACAGAAATACTTATGCCAATGGAAATGCACTCGCCATGCCTATGGCATAGCATATGACGGGCGTTAGGCACATGACGGGCGTTAGGCACATGACGAGCACTAGGCGTATGTCGGACGTTAGGCATATAACGAGCATTAGGCGTATGTCGGGCGTTAGGCATATGGCGGGCGGCAGCTAAACTATTTTAATAGTAATGGGCTCAAATGCATAATCACAAAAATTGTGTCGCTCGCAAATCCATTTCCATAAAAATAGTTTTACACGCCAATCCATTCACATAAAATCGTTTTACACGCAAAAAAGATGCACCCATATACATAGGTGCATCCTAAAAAAAGAAGTTTAAAATGACTTTACGCAAAGTTTTTCCGCTCATTTATGCTTAACGTAAATTAATTAAATTTATTGTTTATTTGTATTTTTTTGCAAGTTTAATAATTGTATGAAATAAAATTATCTTTATTCACTAATTTATTAGATCCGTTTAACTTTATTCACAAATTTCGAAGAGAAAAGAAGAACCTCGTCCTTTCGTCCGAGAACCTTTGCGCTAGGATGGATAAGGCGATGTGGAACGAAGTTAATCAATCTTCAAAATCAATTTATCTTTATTCACAAGTTTTGCAGAGCAAGCGTGATGATTGTGCGAAGAAAATCAATTGATAAAATCAAATTAACTTTATTCACAAATTTATTAGATAAAATTGATGAGATTTGATTTGCGTAGAATTTTTTCTAGCGAGCTCGTACAGAGCGTACTTGGAGCGACGAAAAAATTCGAAGCATTCAAAGATCGCAATTTTAGCAATAAATTTAATTTAAGAATTTAATTGCTTGGGACCTCGACTTAACTCCCAACTTTTTATACAAATTTCTCGTATGCGTTTTGGTAGTCGATAAAGTGATGTAAAACCTGTCGGCTATCTCTTGGTTGCTTAAACCCTCTTTGATGCTTAGTAGGATTTGCTTCTCACGTGAGCTTAGTGTGTCGTAGAGCTCCTTGCGGTCCAAAAAATCCCCCAATTTTTGTTCCGTCTTAACGCTGAAGTTCTTTTTCTTCGACACGACTACTACCCCTTTTCTCATGTCAAGAAGTGCCTTTCTAAGTTCATCTCTTTTAAGCTCTTTGTCCATGATGCCGTCTAGGTGAAAGTCTTTTGGTGAGATAATCATCTCGAGGCTTGGTCTGTTTGTCATAAAGAGTATTCTGTAGCGCCTGTCCTTAAAGGCTAGCCTTTGCAAGTCGGCTATCCTTTTACTTTCATCCAGCTCATCATCGACGTATATAACAAAGTCTACGCTCTTCCTTGTTAAGTAGTCTTGAGCATCAGATGCATCTCTAAAGCTCTCAACGACATGCATATCGTTAAAAGCTGATAGAGAGGCATCTACGCCTAGGGCGTATATATCTGAACCGCCAACTATTAATACTCTAAATGATTTAAGCGCCATAAACTATTTTTCCGCTCTTAATCACTTTATAAGTGTGGTTTATACCGAAGTGATATACGAAGTAATCAATATTTTCACAGTTAAAGATGGCGATGTCGGCCTTCTTACCTACTTCAAGCGAACCTATGGATTCCGTTCTAAGTACGCTTGCTGCAGCGTTTATAGTTGCTGCATTGAATACTTCTTCTGCTGTCATTCTCATTTTGATTGAGGCTATTTGCATAGCTAGTTGAATGTTTTCAGATGGGCATGAGCCAGGATTGTAGTCTGTTGAGATACTTACTGGGCAGCCTTCTTCTATCATCTTTCTAGCTCTTGCGTATTTGCCTGTGTTAAGGTTAAATGCTGTCGATGGAAGTACGTTTGCTACGACTCCATTAGCTGCCATGGCCTTGATGCCTTCATCTGAGGCGCCTATCAAGTGATCTGCTGAAACACATTTTAGTTCGGCACTTAGTTCTGCTCCACCGAAGCTAATTAGTTCGTCAGCGTGTATCTTAAGCTTGAAGCCAGCATCTCTTGATGCCTGAAGCACTCTTCTTGACTCGTCTATAGTGTAAACACCGTCTTCACAGAAGATGTCAGCAAATTCTGCGAGGCCCTTTTCCATAACTTTTGGATTGTATTCATTTATAACCTTATTAATAAAGGCTTCTCTGTCATTTTTGTACTCATCAGGCATTGCGTGACATGGCATGAATGTTGATACTAAGTCGATTGGATGATCTTCGTTTAATTTTTTCACTACTTCTAATTGCTTTAGCTCTGTATCGAAGTCTTCTATGCCATAGCCTGATTTGGCTTCAACTGTTGTAACGCCATAGCTTAGCATGATGTCTAGTGATTTTTTCGCCTTTTCATAAAGCTCTTCGAAGCTTGCTTCTTTAGTATGCCTTTGTGTAGCGTGTATACCGCCACCCGCGTTCATTATGTCCATGTATGTCTTGCCATGAAGTTTCATGGAGAGCTCATTTTCTCTTGAGCCCCCATGAACAAGGTGTGTGTGTGAGTCTACTAGGCCTGGTGTAACTAATTTGCCTGTCGCATCGATGACTGTAGCCTTACTTTCATCGACGCCCATTGCCTTGTACTCATCCATAGTACCTAATGCTTTTATCTTATCGTCTTCTGTTATTATATATGCGTTTTTGATTATTTCTACTTCGCCTTGTGCTTTACCGGCTCTGACTGTGCCATGTGCCTTTGTTGCTAAAAGCGAAGATATATTTTTAATTATGACGCTTTGCTTCATATTCATCCACCTTTGCCATTTCTTTTTCTATAATCTTGTCGTCTACTAGATAAGGAATAGTAATGTGGTCAGTGTCTTTGTGATCCTTGTTATATTGTATTGCTGTTTCAATTGAGTGGTCGTTTCTAGCCCAGCTTCTTCTTGCTACACCGCTCATAACGTCCCATGGCATTGCTGCCTTTAAGATAGTATCTACTCTGTCTGATCCGTCTAGAACCATACCGAAGCCGCCGTTGATTGATTTACCTATACCAACACCGCCGCCGTTGTGTAGAGCTACCATGGACATACCTCTTGCGCAGTTACCTGCGAAGCATTGTGTAGCCATGTCTGCCATGATGTTTGAGCCGTCTTTGATGTTTGATGTTTCTCTAAATGGTGAGTCAGTTCCTGATACGTCGTGGTGGTCACGGCCTAGCATTATTGGGCCTACTTCGCCCTTTCTAACCATGTCATTGAACTTAAGAGCAATCTTTAATCTACCGATTTCGTCTTGGTATAAAATTCTTGCTTGTGAGCCAACTACTAATTGGTTCTTTTCAGCGTCTCTGATCCAGATGTAGTTATCAAGGTCTTGGCCTCTTCTGTCCTTGTCTATGCATTCCATAGCTGCGTGGTCAGTCTTAATTAGGTCTTCTTCCTTATTTGATAAGCAAACCCATCTGAATGGTCCGTAACCATAGTCAAATAGCATTGGTCCCATGATATCTTCAACATAGCTTGGGAAGATGAATCCTTCTGATTCGTCAACGCCGTTCTTTGCTATTTCCTTAACGCCTGCATCAAAAACTGATTTCATGAAGGAGTTACCATAGTCAAAGAAATATGTTCCTCTATCTACAAGTGTTTTGATTAATTCAAAGTGATGCTTTAATGTCTTGTCAACTAATTTGCAGAAGCCTTCTTTATCTTCAGCAAGCATCTTTGTTCTTTCTTCAAATGTTAAGCCTTGTGGGCAATAGCCGCCGTCGTATTGAGCGTGGCATGATGTTTGGTCAGAAAGTAGTTCTACATGAACGTTGTTTTTAACGCAGTATTCTAGTAGATCTACGATATTACCATGGTAAGCGATTGCTCTAGGAGTTTTGCTTTCTTTTGCTTCGTTAGCCCATTTGAATACTTGGTCAAGGTCGTCTGAACATTCATCTATCCAGCCTTGTTCAAGTCTTGTGTTGATTCTTGAGATATCAACTTCAGCGATAACGCCAACACCGTTAGCAATTTTAGCTGCCTTACCTTGAGCACCACTCATTCCTCCTAAACCTGATGAAATGAAGATGTGGCCTCTTAAGTCGCCATCGTGTGGAACGCCTAATTTTAGACGAGCTGCGTTAAGAACTGTATTGTATGTGCCGTGAACTATACCTTGTGGTCCAATGTACATCCAGCCGCCAGCAGTCATTTGTCCGTAGTTTGCAACGCCCATAGCAACTGCTTTGTGCCAATGTTTTTGATCGTCGAACTCACCTATCATTAATGAGTTTGTAATTATAACTCTTGGTGAAGTCTTGTGGCTTCTGAATAAGCCTAGTGGGTGACCTGATTCCATAACCAATGTTTGTTCATCAGTTAGATTTTCTAGGTACTTCTTAACTAGTCTGTATTGCATCCAGTTTTGCATAACTTGTCCTGTTTCACCGTAAGTAACAAGTTCATATGGGTATAGAGCTACGTCAAAGTCAAGGTTATTGTCAATCATTAATTGTATTGCCTTACCTTCGATGCATTTACCCTTGTATTCGTCAATGGATTTAGCCTTGATATTGCCCTCAGGTCTAAATCTGTAACCATAAATTCTTCCTCTAGTCATTAGCTCTTCCATAAATTCTGGAGCTAATTCTTCGTGTAATTCTTCTGGAATGTATCTAAGTGCATTCCTTAAAGCTAGCTCGATCTCATGCTTTGATAGAGTTAAATCTCTAACTGGTGCTCTTCTAACCTTTGGATCAATCTTATGCATTTCAGGTAAAACTGGATCAAGCTTGATTGTCATAGCATCTTTAACATCAAATTTCATAAGTAACCTCCTTACTTAATATCTATTTAAGTGCTCCTACAGCTTCTTCAACAGCGTTAAGAACCTTGTCATCAGCTAATAATTCTTCAGCTTTGTTGATTTCAAAGTACATAACCTTGTCTTTGTCGATGTAGTCTATTACTTTTCTTACTTCGTCGTAAGCAGCCTTAGTACCCTTACCAAGACCCTTGTCTCCTCTTATGTCAATAGCTTGGCATGCAGCAAACATTTCCATAGCTACAACTTTTCTTGCGTTTAGATAGATTTCTCTAGCTTTTCTAGCAGCTATAGTACCCATAGATACTAAGTCTTCTTGGTTAGCTGAACTTGGTATTGAGTCAACACTTGCTGGGTGAGCTAAAACCTTATTTTCGCTAACAAGAGCTGCAGCAGCGTATTGAACTATCATGTAGCCTGAATTTACTCCGCCTTCCTTAACTAAGAAAGCTGGTAGACCTTCTGATAATGCTGGGTTTACTAGTCTTTCTAGTCTTCTTTCAGATACGTTAGCTATTTCGCTTATACCAATGCCTAAAAAGTCAAATGGTAGAGCCATTGGTTCGCCGTGGAAGTTACCAGCACTGATAACTGCTTCATCATCAGGGAAGATGATTGGGTTGTCAGTAACAGAGTTGATTTCGATATCAACTTTATTCTTTACAAAATTAAATGTATCCTTTGATGCGCAGTGAATTTGTGGAACGCATCTTAGTGAGTAAGCATCTTGTACTCTTAAGTCGCCTTGGCGAGTGATGTTCTTTGATCCTTCAAGGATAGCTCTTACATTGTATGAAGTGTCATACATGCCTTGGTGCTTTCTAACGTCAGCGATTCTTTCATCAAATGCATCGATGATGCCGCCCATAGCTTCCATTGTAAGAGATGTAGCAACGTCAGCTAATTTAGCAAGCTTCATAGCATCATATAAAGTTAATGTACCAACAGCAGTTAAAACTTGTGTACCATTGATAAGAGCTAGACCTTCCTTGCTAGTTAATTCAATAGTTTGAATGCCAGCCTTGTCCATAGCTTCCTTACCAGTCATCTTCTTACCTTCATAGAAAGCTTCGCCTAGACCAAGCATAGGTAAAACCATGTGAGCAAGTGGAGCTAAGTCACCAGATGCACCTAGTGAACCCTTTTCAGGTATACATGGTGTAACACCCTTGTTTAGCATAGCAACTAGTGTTTCGATAGTTTCAAGTCTTGCACCAGAATAACCCTTTGATAAAGAGTTAGCTCTTAATAAGATGATGGCTCTAACGATGTCTTCGTCAAATAATTCGCCAACACCACATGAGTGAGACATAATTAAATTCTTTTGTAAATTCTTAGTCATATCCTTAGAGATATGTACTTCAGAGAATTTACCGAAACCAGTTGTGATTCCGTAGATAACCCTTTCTTCTTCAACAAACTTGTCAACAAGTTTTCTTGATGCAATGATTCTATCCTTTGCATCCTTAGAGATTTCAACCTCTGCGTGACATCTTGCTACCTTTACAACATCTTCGATAGTAAGGTCATTTCCATTGATAACGATCTTGTCCATAATATCCTCCTTTTACTAAGTTAGTACTCTGATAAAGTAAAAAGGAACGCACGTGGCGTTCCTCTTATCTATTATTATTAAAATTGTGAGCAATAAAATTAAAATGTATGTACATCATACCTCTCACCTCATCCTTAAGTATTATATCATAGAAATTATTTATAGTCAAGGATTAAAATTCCAAATTCGAAATATTGGGTATGAATAAATAGGTGATATATATGGAATACGTTAATCTTTACACAAGACAACATGAGAATAGCCTCTACGAATTAAAAAATAAAGGCGTCATACAAAACAAAAGGCTCTATGTCGGCTTGCATATGAAAGACATTTCGGACTTCTTCTTGGAAAAATATGATTACTTCGTGAAGATGGCTTCGCAAATAGTCGCTAAGCCAGACGAGATCAGCTACCCAATATGGTGCAGCGTCTCTAAAGACAACTGCCTCAAGCCCATTCACAAAGAAGTCGTTTATGCGATGACAGTGCCTAAGAGCGAAGTCATCTACTTCGATGGAGCTAAGTGGGACCTCGTTTTAAATAATCAGTACGTGCCACTTGATGCGGACGATGCAAAACGCTTCGAAAAAGAACTCAAGGCGCGCGGCGCGGGCCACAGCTTTAATATATTTGATAGGAAATATAATGAGATGTATGACGATATAAGAGAGACAATTGTCGCTAGCTGGGAGAGGATCTTCGAGATTACCGATAGAAGCGAGTTTGTCGTTCAGGCAAATCTTTGGCAGATTAAGGAAGAATGGATAAAACATATAATTTATCCAGACGATGACTTTTTTGAAATAGTGAAGGATATGGAAGAGACTTGGAAAAGTAAATAGCATTAAAAAAGGGAGCTTTCGCTCCCAATTTTTTTGATTAATTATTTATTTAAAAAAGCTTGTTAATAGACCATCTAATTCAGGATTATATATGATTGCAAACATTTCATATTCATTTGAAAATTTTGCCATAAATGACTTATCTACTTTTTTTGCTTCATATTTATAATTTTCTATATCAAGCGCGCCTTTAAGTGCTTTAGCATTTTTAGCTCTAAGCTCAATAAGCTCCTTAACATTCTTTTCATTAGATTCATAACCTAGCTCATATAGAGCAGCTGCTGCTTTCTTGTAATCTTTTTTCATTGCTTCATCATAAAATTCTTTAAACTTTGTCTTTATTAGTTCAGAATTGTTAAGTAAATCTTTTTTAGCATCTTTTCTAAATGGTATAATGTAAGCATTAATTATTTTAGCGTTAAATTTTTCATTTTTAAAAGAACCGTCTACATCCGCCGTAACAATTGCTTCTTGTAAAAGAGTTGATCCAGATGGATATTCAAATTCAACTACAGTGTATCTACCATCTTTTCTTTCATCTATATAAATAGAAGCTGTATACTCACGGCTTAATGGTCTACCGCCAGCTTCAAATATATTTTTTAGGTAACTATAATAATTTGCAATTGATCTTGACTCTTCTGGCACTTCATCGACATTATGAGTTTCAAGATATTCTAACCATGCATCGTAAAGACTTATAAGTTTATTTAAATATGCTGTTTCAGCGTCTGTAAAATCAAGACTCTTATTTTCATCTTTCTTTTCATCAGTTTTTTCTTCTTTTTTATCATCTTTCTTTTCTTCATTCTTTTCTACTTTTTCTTCTTTTTCTTCAGCATCGCTCTTTAGCATGATAACTTTATTCACTTTATCATATTTAACGTCTAGTCCTACTAATGAACCAAGGTCTCTTAATTGCATGTAGTTATATTCATTAATAAGTGCTGTTTTTATTTCTTTTTCTTCGCCATTTACAAGAATTTTCTTAACTGAAACGATTGCTTTTGCTTTTTCATCTTTAATTTCTGCTAGATCGCCTTCAACTTTTTCGTAGCCTTTTGCTAATTCTACTGTGATTAGCTTTGTTGGCTTATCAAAACCAACGTTGAATTGGCATTTTTTAGTATTTAAAATTGCTGCTACGTCTCTAAGTTTTAGGTAGTTGTAGCCTTCTACGTCGTATGCTCCGACCATTACTTCTTCTCCGTCAAGTGTCACTTTTTTAGTGTTTTTAACTGCATCTACTGTTTTTGATTCAGCAAATGCTGTTGGGATAAGTGTTACAAGCATTAAAATTGCAAGTAACAATGAAATTTTCTTCTTCATAATATAATTCCTCCTTAATTTGATTGAGTAATTTCATTATACTACTAAAGAAATATAAAATCAACATAAAAAAAGGGAGCTTTCGCTCCCAATTTTTTGATTAAATTATTTATTTACGTGTTGCTGCTAAAATACCAGTAGAGTTTGTTCCGATATATGCTACTTCAAAAACAGTGTTGTCGCTATATTGGAAAAATACATGTGGGTCGCCATTTTCGTCTGTCTTAAATACTGTTGTATAATCTTTTCTAAATATTTCTACTCCATTAGCATATTCTTTCATTCTTTCTTCAAACAACTTAACGCTTTCAACAGTCGCATTTATCTTAAGTTCTTTTATTTCTTTGACAGCCTTTTCATAATCTTTATTAACTATAGCATCGTAGAACTTAACTATTTGTTCACAAACAGCATTTTTATCATTCATATACTTTTCAGGTAATTTGTCTGCAATAGTTAATATTACAGTGTTGTAGAAATTTGTTCTCCAGAATTCATTTTCTTGTCCAATGTTTTGTCCTTCATATACTACAGTTGCTCCACTTTCGTAGACTAAAGTGGCTATAGCATATCTAATTCCATCTCTAATCTCAACCCTATTACTTTGGTCTGTTATTGAGCCTTGAAAAAGCTTTCTTCCTCCAAGAACACTTAATCCTAGGTTGTCAAGGTATTTTTGTTTTATTTGTTCAATATTAGGGCTGTCTGAACTTGCAAAACCAAATATAACTAGAACCATGTTGCTTAAATAAGTTTTTTGATTCTTAAACCATTCTTTTTCAGCCTCAGTCCACTCAGATTCAGGAACTTTATTCTTATTATCATCTACATAGTTTTCGTTATTATTTACAGTGTTTATTAAAATAGTTTTGTTCTTAGCATCATAGCTTACTTCGAAACCAATGAGCTTTGCTAAATCTCTTAGTTGAACATAGTTGAAACCGTCAATCAATGCAGTTTTAAGGTCTTTAAGCTCTCCAAATATATCAACTTTTGTTATTCCGAGGCTAGCTTTAGCTTTTTCTTTTGTTATTTCTTGCAAGTCACTATCTAAAATATCATAAGAGCTAGTAGGGTCAATCACTAATATTGACTTATCTTCAATTGTACGTCCTACATTAAATTGACTTGATGTTCCTTTTAATATAGCAGCGACGTCACGTAATTTGATGTAGTTGTAATCTTCAACTAAGTAAGATCCTACCTTAACTTCTTCTCCGTCAAGAGCTATTCTTTGATTGCTTTTTCTTGCCTCAGTAGTTTTTCTCTCAGCGAATGATGTTGGTATAAATGTTACAAGCATTAATATTGCTAATAACAGTGAAATTTTCTTCTTCATAATATAATTCCTCCTCAAATAGATTTGTTAACTTTATTATACTACTAAAGAAATATAAAAGCAAGACAAAAAAGGGAGCTTTCCGCTCCCTTAACTATATATTTGAACTACTATTTTAGTTTAAATCCTAAACCAGTAAGTCCACCAACTGTTCTATTGTATCCAATAAATAACATGCTTCCATCCTTATAATTGAACATTACAGAAACATCAGTGCCGTCATCGTCTTCACCTTTTTTATATTCTTTTTCGTATTCGAAATCTTTAGTGAATATTTCTGCACCAAGATTATTAGCAATTTGTTTTTTTGTATCAAGATATTCTTTTAAATTTTCTGCATTTGCTTTTACGCCTATAGATTGAAGTATCTTTATGGCTTCATCCATCTTATTGTCAACAATTGCTTGGTGGAAGTCAATAAGTTTAGCGTATATAACTTTATTATCTGTATATTTTTCTTTAGCTCCATCTTCAAGTTCTAGTATTAATACGTTTTTGAATTTAAATTTATTATCAGGATCTTCTGATCCAGCATTTTTTGATTCAACGCAGAAAATACCGCCTGTATTATAAGTGAAGTCTAATACAGCATATCTGCCATCTGATCTTTTTTCTACTCTTTTTTCAACTTTACTAGCTTGTTCTCTAAACAATTCTCTACCTTGTATTATACTTGCTTGAGCCCAGTCTCTATAAAGTTCTACTAAGTCTTTGAATGATTGATCAGCATCTTCTTTCAAACCAGCATTTAAAAGATCTACGGCAACTTCTTGAAGAGCTTCAGCTGATTCAAAAAATTTCTTTTCTTCTTCAGTCCATTGATCTTCAGGAATTATTTCTACTTTTGCTTCTTCCTTTACTTCTTCTTTCTTTTCGTCAGTCTTCTCATCTTTCTTTTCGTCTTTCTTTTCATCTTCTTTTTCTTCTGGCTTTTCTTCTTTCACTTCTGCATCGCTCTTTAGCTGGATAACTTTATTCACTTTATCATAGCCAACGCCTAGTCCTACTAGTGTGCCAAGGTCTCTTAATTGCATGTAGTTGTTTTCGTTAATAAGAGCTGTTTTTACTTCTTTTTCTTCGCCATTAACAAGTATTTTAATCACGCGTATAATTGCTTTTGCTTTTTCATCCTTAATTTCGGCTAGGTCGCCTTCAAGTTTTTCATAGCCTTTTGCTAATTCAACTGTGATTAATTTTGTTGGCTTGTCATAGCCTACATCGAATTGACATTTCTTGCCGTTAAGTATTGCTGCTACGTCTCTTAATTTTAAGTAGTTATAGCCTTCTACGTCGTATGCGCCGACCATGACTTCTTCTCCGTCAAGTGTCACCTTTTTTGTGTTTTTTACTGCGTCTACTGTTTTTGATTCAGCAAATGCTGTTGGGATTAGTGTTACAAGCATAAGTATTGCTAATAACAGTGAAATTTTCTTCTTCATAATATAATTCCTCCTTAAATAGATTTGTTAACTTTATTATACTACTAAAGAAATATAAAAGCAATGGAAATAGTCTTATTCCTTATAAATATTTTTAATACTAAGCTTACAAATATTTAAAAAATTTAATAATTCATTTACTCACATAGATATCCACACTGCAAATCGCTATTTTACATTTATACACAAGCTTATCCACATTATCCACAGGCATTTTTCGCAAAAATAGCACTTGACAAAGCTATTTTCTTGTGATTTATAATTTATCCACAGACTTATCCACAGTTTTATACACAATGGCCCAGCCATTCGCATAGAAAAAGCCTTGTTCATGCATAAACAAAGCTTTCTAAAGTAAAATCAGTATTAAATTCTCTTAAACGTCGTCCCCATCGACAAGGTCAGATGAAACGTCTGGCAGACTCCACCTATACTTCATCGATAGAAGCCTGATGACAACTGTGGTTAAGGCGCCCATAAAGAAGGAGAAGTTCGCTCCATATGGTCTCAAAACTATAAACACGACTGCGCCCAAAAGCGAGGCAACTGCGTAAATGGTGTTTTTCGTGAATATAATCGGGATGGTGTCTGAAAGAAGATCTCTTAAGACTCCGCCGCCGCAACCGGTGATGACGCCGACAAAGATCATCAAAAAGGCGTTGTTCGAGTAGCCTCTGACCATGGCGACGCTTACGCCGCTGACTGTGAACAGGCCAAGGCCGATGGCGTCTAGCACTGACGCGACTTGTGTGTATTTAATCATAAAGTTTCTGTTAACTGTATTTAAGCTCAGAAATTTGATTTTTTTCGATAAAAATAGTATCAAAACGAGTGCAGTAACGATGGCAACTACTGTGTATGTGTTGTCTCTAAATGCCATGGGCGGCGTGATACCTAGGGTGATGTCACGAATGACACCGCCTCCAATCGCTGTGATTATCGCAAGAACCACGATGCCAAAGACGTCCATGCCCTTTCTGATTGCGACAAGCGTGCCCGATGAGGCAAAGGCCACGGTACCGATGATTTCTGCTATGTAGTAAAATTTTTCAAAATCCATTTTTCTCCTCCTCTAATGATTATACTACAAAATTCATTTTTTAGCTATGGAAATATTTATGGTAATGGACCTATGTTTATAGATATTAATTATGACGACACACGAAAGAGCCTCGCTCCCTTGATGGATTTCATAAAAACTTACTCAAGCATTTTGCCAATGGTCTTGCCACTTACCATACACTCGCTACTCGGCTTGAAACCGTGACAATTCGTCACACTTTGCCTATGGTTTTGCTCGTGCCACGCTATAATCTCATCCACAAAAAAGTGCACATCAAATCGATATGCACTTTTCTATATTATGATCTCTTTTTAATCCATGTGATTATCTCGTCAAGTCTTCTTTGTCTGTGTTTTGGCTTGCCAGAGCGGCTTAGCTCGTGGTTTTCGCCGTGGAAGATAACTATCTTCGAGTCGACTCCGAAGTACTTAAGCGCCGTAAACATTTGTACGCCTTGCTCTAAAGGGCATCTGAAGTCCTCGTCCGAGTGGATGAATAATGTTGGCGTCTTGACCTCGCTCGCATATTTTAGCGGAGAGCGCTCCCATAAGGCTTCGCTCGATGTAAATGGCTCTGCCAAATTTTGATCAGTTGCGAAATAGTAGCCTATATCCGATACGCCGAAAAAGCTTAGCCAGTTCGATATAGAGCGTTGCGACGCAGCCGATTTGAATCTATTGGTATGACCGATAATCCAGTTAGTCATGAAGCCGCCGTAGCTGCCGCCAGTCACGTGAACGTTGTCCCTGTCAATGTCCTCATACTTTTTCAAAACAGTGTCAGTGAACTTCATCAAATCGTCGTAGTCGATAGTGCCGTACTTGCCTCTGATGTTCATAAAATCATTGCCGCGGCCGTCCGAGCCCCTCGGATTAGTGAAGAAGACAAAGTAGCCTTGCTTTGCAAAATAAAGGTATTCGTGGTATAAAACCTCACCCGTAACAGTCTTTGGTCCGCCGTGAATCTCAAGTATCGCAGGATATTTCTTGCCCGGCTTGTATCCGTCCGGCTTAATCACAAAGCCCTCAAAATCAATATCGTCATTCTTAAACGTGATCTTGTCATATTTTTCAGCGCCCCAAGTCTTTTGTAAAGCCTCGTTTATGGCAGTCACTTTCTTAAATTTATCCCCTTCAAATTTATAAACTTCTTGTAAATTGTAGTCAAGCATGCCTATAGCGTAGATAGTACCATTATCATGGGCGTCGAATTCATCAACTGAACCGACTACCTTAGAAAGCCTTTCTAATTTACCAGCCTTGTCAATGGCGAATAGGTCTGCGCTATTCGCAAGAGTTGATATAAAGTAAAGCTTGTCCTTCATCACCCTAAATGAGTAGCCGCCGCCATAACGAAGGTCAGAGCCCACAGATGAGCCAATCGACATATCAAAGTCATCATTAATGCACTTAATATTTTCTTTGCTTTTATCAATTAGGTAGACCTTTGGATTTTGGTTGATACCGTGATCCACTTGGTCAGTCGCGAAGACAAAAACATCATCCCCCGCATACTTAGGTCCATAATAGCTAAGACCCATGCCATAATCAAGTTTCACAGACTTATCGTCCGCAAAACTATAAAGATAAAGCTGACTCTTTAAAGGCGCCTTGTCAGTGTAAGACTCAGAAGTGTAGACAATTTCAGACATGTCAGGGGCTATGTCGTAGCTCGATACACTAGTAAAGTCATCAGTAATAATCTCAAGTGCGCCGCTCGTCATATTGTACACTGCAAGCGAAGTACGGATCTTGTTGATGTAGCCAGCACCGTTAAGGTAGAAAGGGATTTCATCATATATAGTGTAGTCATCCTCTTCCTTAATTTCAGCCGCCTTCTTCTCGTAAGTCTCTTGATCCATGTCCTTAAAGTGCCTGATCTTCTCAGAATTGCTGATAGAGAGGATCAGCCTTTCCTCATCCATGATGCGAATACCATTAATCGGGTAATTTAGCCTAAAAAGCTCCTCCCTCTCACCGCCACTGAAGCTTAGACGGTAAACGATAGACGCATACTTCCTTTTTTCATCTGACTTTGCGAAAATGATCCCGCCATTGTCCACAGCATAAGTAGAAGAGACGTCATTAGTAGACAGTCTCTTCAAAGAATCATTTTCATCAAGCATGTAAAATGAGTGTTTGTACTCATTCGCCGCCATATCCACGTCAGTCACCATAAATACCTTGTGACGACCATCCGGCGAAATCTTCACCGAGGATATGGGTTTGTTCAATTTAAAATCATCTATATTAATATTCATTTTATTCAACTTCAATAAGGCCGTAGTTGCCATCCTTTCTCTTGTATACTACGTTGATGGCTTCAGTTTTAGCGTTTTGGTATACGAAGAAATTGTGTCTAAGTAGTTCCATTTGAAGGATAGCCTCGTCAGAAGACATAGGTACCACCTTAAATTTCTTGTTCTTTACAAGCTTAGCCTCATCCGGCTCATCCATAGGCTTAACATTTTCAAACCTGATCGACTCATTCTTTTGATATCTGTTTTGAAGCTTAGTTTTGTACTTTCTAACCTGTCTTTCCAAAACATCAACTGCTCTGTCGATAGATGTGTACATGTCGTCACTTTCTTCCTCAGCTCTAAGTATAGTCCTATCTAGGAAGATAGTTACTTCAACACATTTAGTGTTTCTAACAGCCGAGAAGACAACCTTCGCGTCCACATCCTTGCCAATAAACTTGTCAAGCTTTTGGAACTTCTTTTCAGCCACATCCTTTAAACTTTGAGTTAGTTCAATGTTCTTTCCTACAAATTCGATTCTCATAAGCTTACCTCCTTAATTGATTTTCTATTTATTATATACCCGAGAGATAGAAAAATTAAAACAACTTTATGAATTTATTAAGAGAAAGTGTGAAATAATTAATAAAAGAGTGGAATGGATGGGTTTTGGTTTTGATTATAGTATTGATTATAGTTTTGCTTATGGTTTTGATTATAGTTTTAGTTTTAGTTTTAGTTTTGGTTACACTTATGGCAATAGAAAAGGACCACATAAGCAGTCCTAATTGTAACTCATTAATATTATAAAACCACCATAAGATGGCCTCGTGATCGGCGATATTACATATCGCTTAAACGCTAATTCGATTTCACGAGTATACAGCGTATCTCTACCTGCAACTATATTATACTATATAATTCGTAAAAATGCGAGCATTTTTTATATTTTATAAAATACTTCACTTTCAAAACTTTAATTTTTTTCATTTCTTGAAAGTGGGAATGGTTTTTATACAAAGCAATCCTCACAACTAATTTTGCTTTTATTTTGCAGATAAAATCAATGAATTTTCTTTACGGAGAACTTTTATGAGCGAAATAGTACAGAGGAGCACATTGGAGCGATTAAAAGTTTGTAGTGAAGAAAAGGCGTGATTTTTGCGCAAAAGAATGCAAAATTACTACTTAAGCAAAATAAATATACATATACAAACTAAGATTCATCCCCCATAAGCCACCTAGCTATATCAATGTGCTTCACACCATCAATCAGGCTCATTGGATGCTTTGTGTTAGAAAGAATCATCTTTGGATACGCATCCCTTATTGATAATAACGGCTCAAGCTCTCTTTGCATTGTTTTTTCACTAGATACATCATCACTAACTTGTATATAGATTTTCTCATCACCCTTCATTGCCACAAAATCTATTTCTTTTTGATATAGCGTACCAACGTATATATCATAACCCCTTCTTAAAAGCTCAATAGCGACAATATTTTCATATGCCCTTCCATAATCAATATTTCTAACACCTAATATAGCATAACGAAATGAAAGATCAGATAAGTAATACTTATCATTGATTTCTAGATACTTTTTACCCTTTATATCATACCTCTTTACCTTGTAAAACATAAAAGCGTTACATAAATACTTTATATAATTGCCAATAGTGACGTGATTAGTCGCGATTTTGTTATAATTTAAGATTTTACTAATATTATTCACAGTTGTTAAATTAGAAATATTATCCATCAAAAACTCTGCTAAGTTATCAAGAAGAGCTTCATCACTTATATTGTACCTGTCAATCAAATCCCTTTTTATCAAAGTTTTATATACATCATTGATATAGGCTGCCCTATCCTCCTTATTATCATACACATAAGAACCAGAAAGCCCGCCAATAGCGAGATAATCCTGCAAATGTTCAGAATAGTCCCTATCTATATCAAAATAAGAGCAATACTCTTCAAAACTAAAAGGATAGACCGGGATCTCTATAAACCTTCCAGTGAAAAGAGTCGCCAAATCAGAACTCAATAAAAAAGCATTAGAACCAGTTAGGTAAATGTCATAGTTCTTACTATTATGAAAACTGTTTATCGCTAACTCAAATTTCTCACATAGCTGAACCTCATCAACAATTAAAACATTCTTAAGAGAATCATCATACATTTTTTCAACATAATCGTAAAGACTTTTATAATTTTTTAGAGAATCAAACTTTAAATCGCCAAAATCAATACGTATTATATTAATGTCAGTGTATGACTTATTCAAATACTTTACAAAAGATCTTAAGAGCTCAGACTTGCCAGACCTTCTTAGTCCAGTAATAATCTTGATATCAGGAGTATCAAAAAGTCTTTTTAATCTATCTAAGTACAATGGTCTCTCAATAATTTTCAATGTTTACACCTCACTTTCAAAACTTTAATTTTTTTCATTTCTTGAAAGTATTATATCACAGACTTTCAAAACTTGCAATATTTTTATTTCTTGAAAGTGTAAATAGATATGGTAAGGTAAAAAAATGTCCTCCCCTTGCACCGAATGTAAAAAACATTAAGCGTGGGAGGCTCTGTTATGATAAGAATAGATTAAATTGATTTAATTGTCAATATTTTTTATTATTATATATCCTCTAAGCTCTTTTCTACTTCATCTAAAGTATATGTCCTTCCACAATCAAAATCCTCAATCGCTTTTTGCATCTCTCGATCAAAGTCTTCTTCACTTAAATCTTCATATACTAGTGGCTTTTTGATAGGCATTTTCACTTCAGATTCAAGACTTATATAATCATTTGATTTTTTCGACATAAAATCACTTCCTTTAGGTGTATTATATCACTTAATATTGTCATCTGAAACATTGTTTTGAGATTCAGAGTTCTCTTTGTCTTCTGTGTTTTTATCCTTATTAATTACTTTGTCTTTACCTTTATTTTTATAATATTCATCCTTTGCGTTAATACAAGCGCCGCAAGAAGTCATTAATAACACAGGAAATAACACAAGATTTATTATAAGCTCTCCACTTAAGTCAATGTCAAGGGTATTTAATAGAGAATTAAACTTAGTTAAATCAAACAAGTCCCATATAATTGTATTCAATAAAATTAAATTATTAATTATTAAACTAATAATTATATTAGAAAACATACTTATATATGGGGTGCTTCTTTTATATAGATTCCCATATTTAACTAGCATTATCACACAAAAAATAGTATAAAATAACTTCCAATGACTGCTACATAATAATGTTAGTAATAACAGAGTAGATCCAAATCCAAGTGATACTGTAAAAATAAATAGTATATATTGAAAAATTCCGATATTTGCCATGTCTTTAAACCCTTTAAAATAAAAAATATTCAATATTAAATTCAATATAAATAAAATGACAATACTTAAATCGCCAGCAGACTTCCACCCTAACTTAGGTGCTAATTCTGGCAGTAGTATTCTAATTAGATATAATATTACTATTATACTAAAAATAAAGTATGCTTTTAAATAATCAAACTTTTTATCCATATTACTCCCTCCTTAAAATATCATTATAAAAACCAATAACGTGTCTTCATTGTCAATGTTATCAAGAATCACTTAAATGTTACTTCTATTGCAAATGTAATCAGCCTATTAAAAACAAATTTTTATACATATATACATGTACTTCATTACACTGAATTTACAACATAATTTTAATTATTGTTATCAACCTTTGCATAATAATGTACTTCAGCTTTTATTTTTTCAACGCCAAATATCATAGCAACTAGAGCCCTGTGGTTACCATCTAATTCTACATAATATTCATCTTTATCCTTGTAATAATTAACTATTATAGGATTAAGCTTTTCTGAAAAATATTTCTTTGCATCATCAAGTGTTCTTTTTGGATATTCGAATATCTTAAATAAATCTTCAAATCGCTTTCTTAACCTCTCATCTTTTTTAAAGGAATAAACATTATCGTATATACTTTCGTCTACAGTAAATCTACTTCCACCGATAATTTTATCTACTTCAATTTCTTCTATAGGATATACGTAGACTATATCCTTAGTATTTTTATTAACAGAATTAACCATAATTTCTTTATAATCTTTTCTTTCTCCCAAAGCAATTTTATTTTTCATCTTTTCTATGTGAGTTTCGTCAACTTTACGATCTCTTAAATATACATCTAAACTAATAGCCATAACAAATATTTCACTATCTTCTATGCACGGTATATAATGCATATACTATCCCTCCTTATATTAATAATCAAATCTTTTTATTCACTTGTACTTATACATAATACTAGTCTTTATTCTACATGATGATCATCTCCCTAACTTATTATTTTTCATATAATATATACCCTCTTCTGTTACTTTTATAACACACTAAATACATATTGCAAAATAAAGAAGCATATGAGCCATAAGCCCATATGCTTCTCTTATCATTCTTATCATTCTTATTATTCGCAATTTACTGTGAAATTGTTTATTTAACTAAAGTCCAGTCCTCTTGAACCTTTCCTTCACTTCTTCTCTTGAAACTATGAGAGTTAGTTGCTTCAATCATATCATAGTAGCCCCAGAAACTTGTTGGTAAGTCTATGAAGCCCTTGATTAGATAAGCATTCTTAGCGTCTTTTAGAGACATAGCGTCATAATTTCTTTCGAAGATCTTGTTAAGAATTACAACTGCTTCACATCTAGTGATGAATGCGTTTGGTCTGAAAGTTTGATCAGGATAACCCATGATCCTGCCAGCTTGATATTCGCTGCCTATAGGTCTTTCAGCCCAGTGACCCTTAACATCTGCGAATGGTGCAACGCCATAAGGCTTGTTGTCAATAGTTGATATCATTTGAGTAAATTCTGCTCTAGTGATAGGTGCGTTTGGTCTGAATCTTCCGTCAGGGTAACCCTTCATGATACCTCTTTGAACAGCCGCGTTGATGGCTTTGTTGTACCATGAACTTGGTGTGTCAGAGAACATTGGTTTTGCAGCTGATGCGAAAGTATCTAGACCAAGAAGTCTTGTTACTAGTGCAGCTGCTTCTGCTCTTGTAATCTTACCATTAGGTCTTACAGTTCCGTCAGTGTAACCGAACATGTAAGCGTCGTGGTCATGAACTGGTCTTAAATCTTCAGGTTCTTCTTCACGTTCGTCACGATCGTAGTCCCTATCCTTAGACCAAATTGCATATAGAGTAATTGGATAGTAAATTCTGTCGCCAGGTCTTACTTCGTCAAGACGTCTACTGTTGTAGCTCCATCCTTCAAATACATAACCTCTTCTACGAGGAACATATAGATAACGTTCAATTAATTCTCCTTCATCAACGTCATGGTGAGTAATTTCGCCACCTCTGTAGTTTTCGTCTAGAGTAAGAGTTGTATATTTGTAAGTTGGTGGAGTATATTTGCCTTTAACTATAGTTGTTGCTGGGCTTGATGGGTTTTTATCTGGTTCAGTAGCAAATGCCTTTATAGTTTCCCCTGCTTTTAACTCTGGAGTATTTACTGACCAATTACCATTACTGTCAACTGTAGCATCTTTTGTTGTTCCATTTGGAAGAGTTACTGTAACAGTAGCACCAGGTGTTACTGTACCTGTTACTGTTGTATCTCCTTCTGTTGGTTGATTAATTTCAGGTGGAGCAGATTGTTGAGCTCCATCTCTGTTTACTATAACGTTTACTGGTACTTCATCTTTTGATCCATCTGGATAAGTTACTACAACTATTCCTGGTCTTACGCCTGGAGTAGCGGTATTAGGTGTTTCATCATTCTTCCATTTATAATTTGTTCCAGCTGGTAAATCGTTTTTGTTTTTAATTCCGTCTTCAGCAACTGGAGTGCCACCTACATTTACTGTGATGTCTTTTCCTTTTGGAGTGTATTTATCTTTATCTTTAGTGCCTGGTGTTGTCTTTGCTTCGTATTGAGCTGTGTAAGTTCCTTCTGCTACTGTGCCTGTTGTTGGTACAGTTGGATTCCAATTTGTAAATTCTTTTGTTGCGTCTTTGTAAGCTGCTGTTGCTGGGATTTTTGCTGTTACGGCAGCGTCATCCCAAGTTACGTCGCTTCTTACGTCTAGATATTTGAATTGGTTTCCATCAATATTACCGTCTTTTGTTGCATCGAAAGTTACTCTTACATATCCTTCTGGTGTGTCGCCAGGTTTCTTTGGATCTGGAGTTTTAACTTTGTCTGTATCTTCGTATTGAGCTGTGTAAGTTCCTTCTGCTACTGTGCCTGTTGTTGGTACAGTTGGATTCCAATTTGTAAATTCT
>NZ_JBWPVU010000011.1:0-56124 GCF_056590255.1 Fenollaria sp. C0166D3 | reverse complement strand
TTGATTGGTTTAAATCGTTCTTTTCACTTTTATTCAGTTTTGCTTGTCATATGGTTTTTCCAGATGACTTATCCATTTTACCATTTATTTCTTTACTTGTCAAGGGTTTTTTAGAAAAAAGTTAAACAATTTTAAATTATTTTTAAAATTGTTTAACCATAACTTTACACTCCACTTTATATAGATGTCAAGCAAATATATTTACACTATTATATTACATATAACATGCGTCTTGCTCTCGTTATTTTACTAGATATCATATTTAAAATTTCTAATTATTTCTTGAAGCAATGAAGAACCTCTTACATAAATGTACGAGAACCTTTGCGCTATAGTGGATGAGGCGAAGTGGAATTTTTTGACAAGCGCAATGTACAGATCGTACCTGAGCATTGTCAAAAAACGAACTAGCCTCAGACGCAAATTGAACGAAAAAGAATAGAAATTTTGTCTCGTCATAGACCATGGCCCCTCACAAACTAAAACCCTCACCGACTTGCTTGTCAATGAGGGTTCATCTATTATTATTTATTCATCGTATCTCTTTGTTCTTTCATCTTCTCCAAGTACTCTTTCGTGCTCGGCGTGTAGTCTTCTTTCTTTATCTGCTTTTCTAGTATAGCGATGGCGCTATCAAGGTTGCCGCTGTTGTAGTTTGATATCGCAAGCTGATCCATGTATTGAGCGCTCTGCCTGTCCTTGCTCGCCTCTATCGCGTAGTCAAGCGCCTCTTTGAAGTTACCTGTCATGGTCATCACAACGCTTAAGTAGTAAAAGACTCTGTCATCCTTAGCATTGTCAATGTTTTCTATCAATATATCATATGCTTCCTTAAACTTTTTCACGCCTATAAAGTACTCGGCTAGTTCAATTTTGTACTCTTCATAGTCAAGGCTCAAAACGCCCTCTACCTCTTCCTTTTTCTCAAGTTCGTCCTCAAGCTTCAGGTATTTTTCAAAGTAAGCCTTACTCCTGATGTAGTCCTTCTTATATCTATAGTAATATCCTAGCTTGTATAAAGCGTACTTCGCATTCTTATTATCAAGGTAGATCTTTTCAAAGATTTCTATAGCTTCGTCAATGGCCTTTTCTTTATACTTTTCTTCTAAAAGTGAAACATATAAATATACATAATTTACATCGTCGTAATTTTCTTTTAGATAATAGGCGTAGATTAGCCTTATATCTATGTCTGTGTCTGCGTTTAAGGCTTCGTGTAATAAAAATTTGTCGAAGTCCTTCACAGTTTTGATTGCATCCTCATAAGCACTTTTGTGCGTAAAATTATTATCGATAGACAATACTATGGGCATAGCTTTTAAAAATAGCTTTGCATCTATATCTTCTTTATTCTCTTTTACAATATTTCTCATGTCCTTGATAAGAACAGGGTATTCAACGTTCTTCTTAAACGCACCTCTCTCTTCTTTTAAGTCTATGAAAAATATTTCACTAAGTAAATATTTAAAGCTATCGATATTCATTAGTCCATTCTCCTTCTAAAAGCTCTCATTCTCATGGATGAATTGTCAAGTATTTTGAATAGGTGGCCTCTATATACGAAGATGATTGGCATTAAGACGTAGCTAACTAGGGCTTTTAAAATGATGCCGCCTGCAAATATATCACTGTTAAGTGCAAGGACTAATAGTATTGCTGCGAATAGCCATTGCAGGAAATTATTAAAAAAGAATTTTGCTCCATATGTGAAGATGGCTATACTATTGTTACCTGTTTGGTAAAGTGTTTCAAACGATGCATTAAAAATGAAGACAACGATGAAGTTCACTAGCATTTTGGCATATAATAGGCTGTGGTCCACTTGATAAGGATTTGTGAATGAGCCTGATCTAAAGACCATATCCAAAACTAAGCCAAACAGATAAGTGATGAAGACGTAGTTAACTAGCTTTGTTAAGTAATACTTATAGCCCATAAATATGCTGTTTAGGCTAATCTTCTCGCCTTCAACTGCTCTTGATAATAGGCTTGCCACTAGTGAAAATTTCAAAAGCATAAGTATATACATAAAGAGACTTATAAGCATTGTGGTAAAGCCGCCTCCAAGCGCCATTGCGAGCGCTCCAGCTATAAAGTTTGTCGCATAATCAAAGGCAAATAGGCCTAGCATTGTTATTATTAAAACTAGAAAATTATCTTTTATCGTTACAAATAGCCTTTTAAACGCTTCTGTGTTTGTATAAATTATATCTTTGAACATAGTCATCACTAATCCTTTCTACGTCCTCGTCAACCAGATACGCTGCTCCATCCATAAGTATGATGGCGACTTTATTGACGATATCTTTATTCTTCTCTTCTATATATTTCCATAAATACGCTTTTCTAAACTCTTCATCTCGCAAAATGCTGTGTAGCTTGTCTCCTCTAAGCTTTGTAAATGGCATGAAATCAAGCGGTGCCTGTGATTTGACGTTCAGCGCATAGTCAAGGCTCAGTGCTTTGACCAACTCATCCGATAGAATATTTTTTGCTATTATAAATTCATATACTAGTCTATATAAATTTTCTTTTTTAATGGTCTTATCTACACCAAAGTTTTCATCGATAAAATTTGCTAGATCTTCAAACATTGCAAATGGGCTTGCGTACAGCCTTTCAAGTATCTGAAGCGTCCTTTTAAAGCTTCCCTCGTTATAAATTTTATCAACGACGTAATCAATTTTCTTTAGCTCAATAATTTCATCAGTTGATAAGAATTCATTTTTCAAAACCTCATAAGGCGCATAATCAGTGTATTTATATCCAAAGGCTTTCTCTTGTGAACGCACTAAGGAGCCCTTAAGCATTTTCAAAAAGCCGAGCTGAATTTTTTCTATCTTAAAATCATAAAGATAGTTAAAAGACTCTTTAAAACTATCAAAGTCCTCATAAGGCAGTCCTGCGATAAGGTCTATGTGCTGATGAATAGTCCCCAGCTCCTTAATCATTTGCGAGTGCTCTTTTATTCTCTCTAGGTCATTGTGCCTTTGAATCGCTTTGAGCGTTTGTGGGTTGATTGATTGAAGTCCTATCTCAAACTGCACCATATCCTTAGGAAGTTTCTTTAAAGTCTCGTAAAATCTGTCACTCATCCTATCAAGAGTGATTTCGAAGTGAAATTTTGTATTCGTTTTATTATTTTCTAAAATATGTTCGATTATATTGATGGCAAAGTCTTCGTTCGAGTTAAATGTTCTGTCTATAAACTTAACTATAGACGGTTTCATAGCTATAAGCCTATCTAAATCCTTTTTCACTAAGTCAATGGGCTTGTATCTAAGACCCTTTATTGCTGAAGATAAACAAAAAGAACACCTATATGGACAGCCTCTTTGTGCTTCATAATAGAGTGTTCTATGCTCCAAAGCCTCTTCATCTTCATAAGGAAAGCTAAGATCCTTCATGTCGATAAGGGGTGCTTCTTCAGTTTTAATGTATCTATTATCATTAATATAGGCTAGATTGTGAACCTCGTCAATACTTAGCTCGTCTTGCTTATAAAGAATAAATTCCTTCATGGCCCTCTCGCCCTCGCCATAGATTATGTAGTCGCAGGCAGGGTTAGCCCTAAGAAAGCTTTCTTTTTCAAAGCTCACCTCAGGTCCGCCTAGGACTATGGTATAGCTTGGCTTGATCTTTTTAAGCGATGTAATGACTTTTCTGACGTAATCGATGTTCCAAATGTAAGTTGAAAACATAAGGACGTCGGCGTCTTTCTTATGAAGTTCGTAAACAATCTTCTCCAAAGGCTCATTTATGGTAAATTCCTCAAACGAAGAATCTACCATATCTTTAAGCTCATTGTTTAAATATCTTATAGCAATATTTGTATGTGAAAACTTTGCGTTAATACCTACAAATACGACTTTCATTACATTCTGTCTGGAGTTTGTACTCCTATTAGGTTCATGCCTACTTTGATTGCTTTTTGAGTTATGTCAACTATAGCAAGTCTTGAATTTGTAAGCTTTTCGTCGTCTGTAATTATTTGGTTTGCTGCGTAATACTTGTTGAATGCCTTTGCTATGTCTATGATGTTTCTTGTGATGTAGAAGGCTTCATACTTTTCCATCGCCATAACTATAGTTCTTGGCAAATCATAAACATATTTTAATATTTCATATGCTTCGTCTTTAACTAGATCAAAATCAACTTTGCTTGGATCAAAGCCGCCGTTCTTATCGATTAATGACTTACATCTTGCGTATGTGTATTGAGCGTAAGGACCTGTTTCTCCTTCGAATGAAAGTGTCTTGTCCCAGTCAAATACATAGTCTTTGATTCTTTGGTTGAATAGCTCTTGGAAAACTATGGCTCCAGTACCAACCATCTTAGCTACTTCGTCTTTATTTTCAAGATTTGGATTTCTCTTTTCAATTATATCTCTAGTTTTTTCTATGGCCTTGTTTAAAACGTCTTCAAGTTTTAAAACTCTTCCTTGTCTAGTTGATAGAGCGCCGTCCTTAAGTGAGATTAAACCGAAGTTAACGTGGATACAATCATCTGCCCACTCGTCTCCCATTAGCTTAAGAACTTGCTTCCATTGTTGGAAGTGAAGATTTTGTTCGCTGGCAACTACGTAGATGTTTTTGTAGAAGTCATAAGTTTTCTTTCTATATCTAGCAGCAGCGATGTCTCTTGTCGCATAAGTTGTTGTTCCGTTGGACTTAACTATGATCAAAGGTGTTAAGTTATATGGCTTTAAGTCAACGATGTATGCGCCGTCGTCCATCTTACCGATGTTCTTTTCTTTTATCTCTTCGATAACTGCTGGCATCTTATCTGAGTAGAATGCTTCGCCCTTGTATGAGTCATATTTTATTCCAAGCATATCATATACTTTTTCGAACTCAACTATTGATAATTGTTTCATCCAAGTCCATATTTCAGTAGCTTCTTCATCGCCTTGTTCAAGCTTTTTAAACCAGTCTCTAGCAGTGTCTCTTGCAGCTGGATCTAGCTCTTGAAGCTTATTGTATCTTACATATAGATCAAGAAGTTCGTCAATAGGGTTCTTTTCTATAGCTTCTCTGTCGCCCCAAAGCTTGTAAGCAGCTATAAGCATACCAAATTGAGTACCATAGTCACCTAAGTGATTGATGGCGATGGCATTGTAGCCAAGGTGCTTAAATATATGATAAAGAGCGTTACCAATAACTGTTGATCTTATATGACCTATGTGCATTGGTTTTGCAATATTAGGTGATGAGAACTCAACTATAACGTTTTTGCCCTTGCCCATGTCTGATGAACCATACATTTCACCTTTTTCTTCTATCTCTTTATAAACTGTTTCAAGAAGTTTTTCTTTGTTAACAAAGAAGTTTACATATGGTCCCGCATTTTCTATCTTTTCAAAATATTCGTTATCCCCTAGTTTTTCTTTTATGTCTTTAGCTATAAGATTAGGTGCTTTCTTGTATGTCTTTGCAAGTCTAAATACTGGGAACGCGTAGTCACCCATATCAAACGATGGCGGTGTTTCTACTAGATTATCTATCTCTTCTTTAGATAGTTCTTCAATAACTGCGCTTAAAGCGTCGCTTACTTTTTCCTTAAAATTTATCATAATTACCTCCTACTTAATAACAGCTACGGTAGCTCCTGAACCGCCCTCCGTATAGTCTGCCTCTCTATATTCTATAACATGTTTGCTATTTTGTAAATACTTTCTTACTGCATCCCTAAGTGTGCCAGTGCCTTTACCGTGAATTATCCTGACCTCTTTGAGCCTTGCGAGGTAGGCATCATCAAGGTATTTGTCAAGTAAAAGTATCCCTTCATCAACCGTTCTTCCGATTAAATTAATTTCTGAACTTATATTTTTTGATTTAGCTTTGTTAATGGATTTAGTCTTCTTCTCTACCTTTACTTCCTCTTTTGATTCACTTCGCTCTATATCATTAATATTGCTTCTAACACTCATGATACCAACTTGAATATTTAAGTCGCCCTTATCATCAGGAAGCGTCTCTACTTCACCAAACTTGTCTATACTAATGATTCTAACGCTTTCACCAAGCTTGATGTCCTTAGGAATTTCTTTTGTTCGCTTCTTATTGTCTTTTATCTTTAATCTATTTTCATCTTCAAGCTCTCTTAGGTAGTCCTTTGCCTCTTGAAGCCTTCGTCTGTCCTCTTTTTTAGATAAGGATGAGATGTCTTTTAATTCGTCTATTATAAATGTGCTCTCGCTCTTCGCCTTCTTAACTATCTCTCTCGCTTCTTCTTTTGCCTTGTTAATGATGGCTTCTTGCTTTTCTTCAAGCTTTTTATTTTTATTATCAAGCTTTTCTCTAAGCCTTTCTATCTCTTCATTCTCTTCATTTATCTTAATTCTTTTGTTTTCAATCTCAGTTCTATCTTCTTCTATGGCCTTAAGAACATCTTCAAAACGAGTGTCGTTCTCATTTAAAAGCTCTTTTGCGCTATCAATAATCTTTTGATCAAGGCCAAGCCGCTTCGATATTTCAAAAGCATTTGACTTACCCGGTATGCCTATGATGAGCCTATATGTTGGTGAGAGCGTATCGACGTTGAACTCCATCGACGCATTCTTCACGCCTTCGCTAGTAAGCGCATAAAACTTGATTTGCGAGTAATGTGTCGTCGCCATGGTCCTAATTCTTCTCTCTCTAAAGAGTTTCAATATGGATATGGCAAGAGCCGCTCCCTCAGTTGGATCAGTACCTGCACCTAGTTCATCGAATAGAACTAAGTCGTTATACTCAGCGTTTTCAACTATGTGAACAATATTTTTCATGTGCGAAGAAAATGTTGATAGCGACTGCTCTATAGATTGTTCGTCACCTATATCGGCGTAGACTTTATCAAAAACTGCCACTGATGAATTGTTATCGCATGGTATATTTAAGCCAGACTTTGCCATCAGCGTAATAAGTCCAACTGTCTTTAAACTAACTGTCTTACCACCGGTGTTTGGTCCTGTGATTATAAGCGATGTATAATCATCTCCGAGCTCAACTGTTGTTGGCACTACCTTGTCTTTCGGTATTAATGGGTGCCTTGCATTTTTTAGATTGACATAGCCTTTATCGTTTAGAACTGGCTCTGTCGCCCTCATCTCTCTAGCTAGTCTTGCTCTTGCAAATATAAATGAGATACTTTTTAAAGCTTCTTCATTCGTTTCAAGATAGGCCTTGTACTCAGATACTTCGCTTGATAGCTCATAGAGTATTCTTTCTATCTCTTTTTTCTCTTCGTTTTCAAGCTCTCTTAGCTCGTTATTTAGTTTAACGACTGCCATGGGCTCGATAAAAACTGTTGATCCCTTTTGAGATATGTCGTGTATCATGCCCTCAACGCTTGATCGGTACTCGTTTTTGACGGGTATTACATATCTTCCTTCACGCATAGTAACTATGGCATCTTGTAAATATTTTTTAGTTTTATCACTAGTTATATATGAATTTAATTTATCTTCTATTGCTTGATTCTTAAGCTTTTTGCTTCGCCTTATGCTTCTTAAAGTGCTTGAGGCATTGTCCGCTATCTCGTCTCTCGATACTATAGTCATGCTAAGCTTTTTCTTGAGATCATCAAGTGAGGCTAAGCTGTCGTTTAGCCTTCTTAAGTGCTTTAGCTTTAAGTTTTCATCTTCTATAGATGTTTTTAAATATCTCTTAATTGAGCTTACTAAGAAGATGTTTTGCATTATATCGTATAAATCTTCTATAAAAAGCATGGACCCAAGACTTGCCTTTGACACGAGATGCTTTATATGCGTTGCGGATGAGTAGTCAATGTCTCCGTACCTCACTAAAACCCTGTAGGCTTCAGATGTTTCTTCTTGCATGCGCCTTATATCATCTATGTCATTTGACGGCTCAAGCTTTTCTACCAAGTCTCTTGCAAGCTCACCTTGAGTTAAGTCTAGTAGCATATCTATTATTTTGTCATATTCTAAAACTTTGAGTGCTTTGTCCATTTATTCACCTATAAAACTTTTTTGTAGTAATGCGCTCTAGTAAAACTTTCTATCGCGTCTATTCCATCTCCATTATTAATTCTTTCTATATATTCATTAATTTTTTTCTTATCGCTTTCATTATCAAGATCTATGATAATGCTTGAAGCTCCTAATTTTTTGATGTCGTCCATCTTGTCGAGCATAAAAATTTTTTGCGAGTTATAAATCTTCGTATAATTATTTTCGCGAGTAAAGATAAAACGCTCCTTATCCTCATAAACCAGTTCATTTGCCTTGTTTATAGGACAGGCGTCACATCTTTGGTCACAGTCATCTCTAATATTTGCTAATGGGCAGGCCTTGCTCATCATGACGACTGGATAGCCGTAAGCAAATAGCCTTGTTTCGAGACCGTAGTTCATGATTTTTTCCATCTGTGCTAAAGTCATCTCAAGTGAGTACGTAAAGCCTGAAAAATGGCTTTCGCTCATGTATTTAGCAGCTTCTGAGTTAAAGACGTTCATCATATATGATGCATAAATCTTCTTGTTAAAGCTCTTTAGTCTTTGATAAGCGCCTAGCTCACTTATTTCAATTGAATCAATATTTTTGCCATACTTATTAAGAAGCTCATAGTACTCATCCAGGTCTTCGTCACTCGCTGCGTTTGATGTGTAAACTTCTTTATTTATATTAATTTTACTTAAGTAAGTAAGATTATCTTTGTTTAGATATAGGCTAAGCGTATCAGCCTTGTCTATATCAATGCCTTCTACATCTTTATATGAGGAGGCTCTAAGAATGATTTTTGGCTGTAAAGCTTTTTTATTTTCATAAGGAGTCAAGATATCTTTTTTCTTTCTATCGATGTTAACGCCCTTAAAATCTTTTTTAAGAAGCTCATCTATAAGCTCTCTTCTTAATGTTTTAAGCTCTTTAACTGGTATAAAGGCATCTTCATCAAGATCGAGTCTCACGTCTTTTACATTTAAAAAGTCTTTTCCAGTCTTGATGATTGGATCAAAAATTTTTTCTCTATCAAGTGAAGCTGTCTTTGCTTTTTGCACTATGTATTCAGACTCCCCAGTATATTTTTCACTCATATAATGAAGAGTTAAAATTATTTTTTCACCAATTTTTGCTTTTAAATCAAAACTTATATCTTTTTTTGCAAATGAAAAATCTTCTAGCTCAAAACCGCCTTCAAAATGCTTTTTCTCTTTGACAAGCATCTTGTCCATGCCATCTTTCAAGATATGTCCCTTAGTGAAGCCTCTGTTAAAGACTTCATCCGGTCTATGAGTATTTTCTACACCTAAGATTTTATCCTTATATAGCTTAGTTATTAAGTATACATAAGAAGGGTTTTTCATGCGGCCCTCTATCTTTAAGCTGTCAACATAGCCAATGAGCTTATCTATTGAGTCCAAAGTATTTAAATCGTACTCTGATATAGCATAAATTTTTTCGCTTAATAATTTTCCTTCGCTGTAAACATCATACATCTTACGGCATGGCTGTGCGCATGTCCCGCGGTTGCCAGACCTTTCGCCTATAAGTGAGCTCATTAAACATTGGCCTGAAACTGCATAACAAAGAGCTCCATGAACAAAGGCTTCAAGCTCTATGTCTTTTTCTGCCGCCTTTTCTAAAAATCTGTAGTCTTTTTCGCGCGCTATGACTGCTCTTTGAAAGCCATTTTCAATAGCCCAGTCAAGGCTCGAAAGATTCGCGATGTTTAGCTGTGTTGACGCATGTACCTCAACGCCTGGCAAATATTTTTTGACAAGCGATATTAAACCCAAATCAGTAATGATAAAGGCGTCGATACCCATATTTCTATACTGCTCTATCAAAAAAAGCGCGTCGACTACTTCTTTATCATCTAAGATGATGTTTACAGTCATACAAAGTTTGATACCATATAGCTTTGCTAGCTCTATCATCGATTTTATTTCTTCATCTGTAATGCCCTTTGCAAAGCGCCTTGCGTTAAATTTTTCACTGCCAAAATAAACCTCATCAGCACCCGCTTTAAGCGCTGCAATGAACGCTTCGTAGGTGCCGACAGGGCTTAGTACTTTTGTCTTTTTATTTAACATTATTATTGTGATTGTTATTGTGATTGTTTTTTATATTGCTCTTATTTGTAGTTTTTGCGTCACTGTCTTGACTTGTTCCTTCTTTGATACGGCTAAGCTGTTGATAAAGATCCTCTGTATTTAGCTTAGTCTTAACAAGTTCGTCCGCCTTATTATTAAGCTCTTCTTGAAGCTTTTCTATCTTTTTAAGAGCTTCTTGATAAGCTTCATTGAGATCCATGTACTCCGCTGACTTGTTTATAGGAGTGTTCTCATACTCACTAAGCTTCTTTTGCGCTTTAAATAATTCATCGGTAACGTTGACAGTCGCAAGGGTTGTTGCCATAAGCGAGTCAAGTCTTGGATTATTAGCTAAAAGATCCTTTATTAACTTATTAACATAGTATGCAATATCTGAAACATACTTTTCATCATACTCCGAACGAATATTGAAATCTCTGCCGTTGATATGAACGGTTACTCTCTCTGGCATTTCCTACCTCCTTACTTCCTTAAGATGGCAGCGAATTTTTCTTCAAGTGAAGCCAAAATTTCGCTCTCAACTTTTTGTATATCTTTATCTTTAAGAGTCTTTTCGCCTTGATACTTAATCTTGAAGGCTAGTGACTTCTTATCAGCTCCAAGCTTATCAGACTTGTATACGTCAAAGATTTGTACGTCCTTAACGATGTCAAAGCCATGCGATAAAATTTCTTTCTTCACGTCGCCAAATGGAACAGCGTCATCTAAAACTATGGCGTAGTCCCTCTTAACAGCTGGGAATTTGTTTATCTTAACATATTTTCTCTCTAGATTAACTAGTGGATATATCTTTTCTAAGTCAAGCTCCATCACATAAACATCTGTTTTTATGGAGAACTTATCGCAAACAGCGTAGTCAATTTGACCAAGGCTTGCAAATTTTTCGCCACCCATGTAAAAGTCAGCACTTCTACCCTTGTGGAAGATGCTTGTTTCAGTGCTTCTCTTTACTTCGTATCCTTCTATAGCAAGGCCTTCTAGTATCTTAACTAAGATGTCCTTAATCATGTAGAAGTCACCATAACCGTAGAAGCCTACGGACATAGTCTTGTTCTCGATATACTTACTGCCTTCTTTTTCAAATGTGTTTCCAAATTCAAAGAAAGCACCTTTTTCATTCATATTATTGATGTTTAGCGATAAAACTTTTAGCATATTTGCGATAAGTGTTGTTCTCATCGCTCTAAAGTCTTCACCTAGTGGATTGATTAACTCGATATATTTTCTAAACTCATGATCTTCTTTTAAATTAAGTGCATCATAGTTCTTTGGACTGATGAAAGAATAAGTTAGTATCTCATCCATGCCTTGTCCTATGAGTAAAGTCTTGATGTGCTTATCGATTTGTCTTTTGTAGTCAAGCATACCAACTGATGTCTCTGACTTGATAGGCTTTGCTTCAATATTGTGGAAGCCATAGATACGACCAACTTCTTCAGCAATATCTTCTTCAATAGCAAGGTCAGTTCTGTAGTATGGTGACTTTGAAATCAAAAGTCCGTCTTCATATTTTGTTTCTATACCAAGTCTTGCTAAATTATCAAGCATTGTCTCAACGCTTAAATCGCTACCAAGTAAAGTGTTGATTCTAGCTGGATCAGACTCAATCACTTCATCTTTTTCCTCATAGTTAACTACATCATAATAACCATCAACTACTGTTCCTACACCTAAAAGCTCGATTAGATAAGCAGCTCTATCAACTGCTTTCTTTGACATTAGTGGTGAAATGCCTTTTTCAAATCTATTTGAGGCTTCTGTTCTTAGTCCAAGTCTCTTCGATGTGTATCTGATTTGAGATCTGTTAAAGCTAGCTCCTTCAAGCATGATAGTTTCAGTACTATCTGTAATAGATGAATCAAGTCCTCCCATGATGCCGCCTAGAGCAAGATTGTCACTTCCATCTGTTATAACAATGTCTTCAGGCTTTAAATCTCTTTCGATTTCATCAAGCGTAGTGAATTTTTCTTCCTTAGCATTTTTGATATGAATTTCTTTTGTCTTAATTGTATTTACGTCAAAAGCGTGAAGCGGTTCGCCTAGTTCTAGCATAACATAATTTGTAATGTCGACTATATTGTTAATAGGTCTAACGCCCGACTCCATAAGTCTTTGTTGCATCCAAAGTGGAGAAAGACCTAATTTTACATCTTTTACGACTCTTGCGTAATATCTTAAACAGTCTTTTGTATCGATGGAGATGTCTTTGATATAATTTTTAATATCTTCAGAATCTTTTGCCTCTTTATAATCAGGCTCTTTTAGTTCTTTATCAAAGGTTGCCTTTGCTTCCCTTGCCATACCTAAAACACTTAGGCAGTCAGGTCTGTTTGGTGTTATCTCTATATCAAGAACTTTTTCTTCTAAAGCTAAAACTTCTCTTATATCCTTGCCTATAGGAGTGTCTTCGTCAAGAACTAAAACTCCTTCAGCTACTTTTTTATTGATTACGTTTGTATCGTAGCCAAGCTCAGCTAATGAGCAAAACATACCATATGAAACTACTCCTCTAAAGTCATGCTCTTCGATTTTATTTCCGCCAGCAATTATTGCTCCAACTGTAGCAAGTGGCACTATGTCGCCTTCTTCTACGTTTGGCGCAGCAGTTACTATGACAATCTCATTCTTGCCATCGTCCACATAGCATACTCTTAATCTATCAGCATCTGGATGCTTTTCTATGCGTTTAATCTTAACAGTATTAACTCCCTCAAGTCCTTTAAATGAGTCAACTATGCCATCTACATGAGAACCTGTTAAAGTGATGTCTTCAGCTAGTTTTTTATTGTCGCAATCAATATTTACATAATCTTTTAGCCATCTAATTGGTAATAACATATCGTCCTCCTAAAACTCATCTAAAAATCTTTGATCGTTTTCGTAAAGCAATCTTATATCGTTGATGCCATACGAAACCATAGTGATTCTGTCAACGCCGAAACCAAAAGCAAAGCCAGAGTACTTCTTTGGATCTATGCCGCAGTTCCTAAGCACATTCGGATGTACCATGCCGCAGCCAAGTAATTCCATCGACCAGCCAGTTCCTCCGCAAAATTCACAGCCTTCGCCGCCGCACTTGTGACAAGTTACGTCGACTTCCATGCTAGGCTCTGTGAATGGGAAGTGATGCGGTCTATATCTTGTTTGTATCTTTTCACCTAAAAGCTCTCTAACAAATTGATCTATAGTAAATTTTAAATTAGCTAGAGAAATATTTTCGCCTACTACAAGGCCTTCCATTTGATAGAACATCGGTGAGTGAGTGTTATCAACGTCATCAAACCTAAATGTTCTTCCGCATGAAACCATCTTTAGTGGTGCTCCGTACTTCTTCATCGCTCTAATTTGTACTGGCGATGTTTGTGTTCTTAGTAAATTTTCTTTATCAATATAAAAAGTATCAGACATATCTCTTGATGGGTGGTCTTGTGGCGCGTTAAGTAAGTCAAAGTTATTTTCAACAGTTTCAATCTCAGGTCCTTCTATAACCTTAAAGCCCATCCTCATGAATAAGTCTTCAAGTTTTTCCTTAACCTTGATTAGTGGATGCTCATGTCCTAATGAAACTAGATCTTTGTCTATACTTATGTCCAAAGTCTCTTCATCTAATCTTTTTTCTCTTTCAAGAGCGTTTAAGTCGTCAAATTTATTCTTAAGTAGAGCCTCAATGTCTTCTCTTACTTCGTTAGCAAGTTGGCCCATAACAGGTCTTTCTTCAGGTGATAAGGAGCCCATCATCTTGAGTATGGCTGTTAAGTCACCTTTCTTGCCTAAAAATTTAACTCTTAAATCTTCTAAACTCTTTAAGTCCTCAGCTTTTTCGATCAAAGCTTTGGCCTCATCTTTAATTTTTAATAGTTCTTCTTTCATATGCTTCCTCCGATACCTATATTATACCACATATTGCTACTATTGCATTAAATATCTTTCATATATAATAATCGAGCTCGCTACAGCTAGGTTAAGCGATTCAAGTTTGCCTGTATTGGCTATGGTGATGGTCTCGTCACTCATCTTAAATGCTTCCTCTGTTAAGCCATTGCCCTCGTTGCCCATAAGTATAAAAGCCTTTTCATCCGTATAGCTTATGGCCTTGCCTCGTGGCGATGTTGAGTATACTTTGTAGCCCTTCTCTTTGAATGTATTTATTATACTTAAATCTTCATAATGAACGTCTACTAGAAATATGGCTCCCATCGACGCGCGTAAAACCTTTTCATTGTACACATCGCATGAGTTTTTTGATAGTATAAGGGTCTTAACCCCAAATGACGCCGCACTTCTAATTATCGTACCTAAATTGCCAGGGTCCTGTATATCTTCTAAGTATAAAACTGTTTTTTCATCAAAGTCATAAGTTTCGTTCAATTTTTCTTTACAAACTGCAATTATGCCTTGAGATGTAACAGTATCTTGTAAATTTTTAAATAAATTATTTTCGATTTTAATAATTTCATAAGGCTTATCAGATATATATTCATCGTCAAAGTCTTCGTTAATAACTATGTACACTATAGACGCAGAGCGTTCTATAGCCTCATAAACTAATCTTTTGCCCTCTAGAATAAACATAGAATTTTTCTTTCTATACTTAGGCTTCTTTAAGGAATTAATTAGCTTATAAATTTTGTTGTCCTTGGATGTAATAAGGCTACTGCTCATTTTGAGAGTCCTTTTCCAAGGCACTTATATCGTCAACTTGACCAAGAAGGACTAAAACGTCTCCTTGCTCAAGACCCTTATCTGGTTTTGGTGACACATCAATCTTATCATCGTTCTTAATAGCAATAACGTTAACGCCGTAAATGTTTCTTAACTTAAGATCAAGTAGGGACTTGCCTACCCATGACTTAAGTATCTTTACTTCGGCGATGGAGTAATCGCTAGAAAGCTCGATGTAATCAATGATGTTTTTGAATGTTAAGTTGTGTGCAAGCCTTGTACCCATATCTCTTTCTGGGAATATAATCTTGCTTGCACCTATCTTTGATAACACTTTACCGTGTGACTCGCTAGTAGCCTTGGCAATTATTGTCTTAATGCCAAGCTCTTTACAAGTAAGTGTAGCTATGATGCTCGCTTCAAGGTCAGAGCCTATGCTTATAACGGCAACATCAAAGTTAGATAAACCTATCTCCTTAAGTGCCATTTCATTTTTTGCGTCAGCTTCAACAGCGTGAGTAACATAGTCAGCTACTTCACTTATTAAGGCTGGGTCATAGTCTATCGCTAAGACCTCGTGGCCTATCCTTGAAAGCTCCTTTGAAAGTGCCATACCAAATCTTCCAAGTCCAATAATTACAAATGATTTCATATATCCTCCTATCCAACCATTAGGTTGCCTGGTGCGTTTCTAAAGTCTCTCTTCCTGTTTCTCTTAGCAAAAGCGTATGCCATAGTAAGTGGTCCAACCCTACCTATATACATAGTTAGAGTGATTACAAGCCTGCCAAGAGTGCTAAGCTTATCAGTTATCCCCGTAGTCAAACCAACAGTGCCAAAGGCCGATGTTGATTCAAAAAGCAGATTGATAAACTTGAAAGAGCTATCAGTAATAGTTAGTATGATTGCTGTTGAAAAAACTATAGCTAAACCAATTAAAAATATCGATACAGCTCTCTTTATCGTTTCGAACGGTAGTCTTCTCTTTAAGCAGTTAACATCTTCCTCGCCCTTTACTACTGATATGGTTGTCAGTACTAGACAAGCAAATGTCGTCGTCTTAACACCGCCGGCTGTTGATCCAGGTGATCCACCTATAAACATAAGCATAATCATTGAGAATATAGTAGTATCCCTGATACTAGAAATATCTACTGAGTAGAAGCCTGCTGTTCTTGGCGAAACACTTTGGAAAAACGAGTTTGCCAGCTTCCTTGGAAAATTCATTGTTCCTAAAGTGCCAGGATTTGTTCTTTCAAATAGCAAAAAGCTAAGTGTGCCTATAGCTAAAAGTGATCCAGTCATGATAAGTACTACTTTAGAGTGAAGCGTTAGCTTTCTTAGCTTATCCTTTGCTAGTAAATCCGCATAAACAGTGAAGCCTAGTCCGCCTAGTATAATTAATAGCGATAGTATAAACAAAACGTAGTAATCATTTTGAAAGATAATTAATGAATCTCCAAATATATCAAAGCCTGCGTTGCAATAAGCACTTATCGAGTGAAATATACTAAAGGCCAAGCCCTTTTCTAGTCCAAACATTGGTACAAAGCGAAGCGCTAATAGCAAGGAGCCCATAAGCTCAAGAAATAATGTATAGCCAATAACTTTCTTCATTAGTTTTACTATACCTTGTATTGATTCAGTATTTAGTTGCTCCTTAATCATAAGTCTTTCCTTAAAAGATATCTTCTTGCCCATGATTATGTAGCCGACTGTTGCTAGTGTCATTATGCCGAGGCCGCCAAATTGTATAAGTGTAATGATAACTACTTGGCCAAATGGCGTGAAGTCCTTAGCAGTATTAAGTACTGTAAGGCCAGTTACGCACACAGCAGATGCTGATGTGAACAAGCTGTTTACATAGCCAATAGGGCTACCGCTAGTCGAAGCTATAGGCAAGTTTAGAAGTACACTACCTATAAGTATTAAGGATAAAAAACCAAGCGCCAAAACTTGTGGCGGGTTTAGTTTGTCTTTAAAAAGTTTTTTTCTTATTTCCATATATCTATTTTACTACAAATCAAGAATTTTTGCCATATAGAAAAGAAAAAGTTCCCAAAATTGAGAACTTTAAGCATTCTTTGCCATATCAACTAAATTCTTAAAGCTTTCTTTATCATGAATAGCCATTTCGGAAAGCATTTTTCTGTTTATGTCAATATTTAATTTCTTTAAACCACCGATAAATTTGCTATAGCTCATATCGTTTACTCTGCATTCAGCGTTGATTCTAGCTATCCAAAGTTTTCTGAAGTCTCTCTTTCTGTTCTTTCTACCAATATATGCATAGCTTAATGACTTCATAACTGCTTCATTAGCAGTTCTATATAGCTTGCTCTTTGCGCCAAAATATCCTTTAGCTTGTTTTAAAACTTTTTTATGATTCTTTTTAGAATTTACTGCTCTTTTTACTCTAGCCATTTTGTCCTCCTACTACATTACCATTGAGTCGATTCTCTTTTGATCGCCCTTTGATACTAATGATCCTTTTCTTAAGTTTCTTACTCTCTTAGCAGATTTCTTACCTGTTAAGTGTCCTTTGTATGCTTTGAATCTTTTTAATTTACCAGAAGCTGTTCTTTTAAATCTCTTTGCAGACGCTCTGTGTGTTTTCATCTTTGCCATTTCTATTCCTCCTAATTTTTATTATTTTGAATAACAGTCATCGACATGTTTCTACCTTCTAACTTTGGTGCTTTTTCAACCATTGCCTCAGGACCTAATAGTTCTAGAAATTGATCAAGAACTTCTCTTCCAAGCTCAGTGTGTCCCATCTCTCTACCTCTAAAGCGAACGGATACTTTAACCTTGTCTCCATTTTGAATAAATTTTTTTGTAGTTCTAACTTTAACGTTTAAGTCATGTTCTTCAATGTTTGGAGTCATTCTGATCTCTTTGATATTGATAACTTTTTGCTTCTTCTTAGCTTCCTTGCTCTTCTTTTGTTGCTCGTATCTGTACTTACCGTAGTCCATTACCTTACAAACAACAGGGTCAGCGTTTGGAGAAACCATTACAAGGTCTAGTTTAGCATTTTGCGCTATCTCTAAAGCCTTATTGTTATCGACGATACCATATTGTGTTCCATCTTCTCCTATAAGTCTTATCTTCTGATTTCTAATCTCTTCGTTGATTAGTAGCTCTTTAATTGTTTACACCTCCATTAAAAAAACGGGCATGAAAAAATGCCCGTACAATTACAATTAATTAACCTTATGAACAACCGGTTATAAGGTGAGAAAGCATTTTCTTCTTGATAATTATTCTTTACTCATATAGTATATACTCATGCAGAGCATTTGTCAAGTACTTTTTTTGATTTTGCAAAAATATTTTACTATGACAATGGTACTAGAGTCATACTACTAATTTATATTAACATTAATAAGGCCACTTGTCAAGTCGTCGTGACTAATGATGAAGCATATCCTTTCCTCTCTAGTCTTATCTAGGTAATCGTATATCTCTTTCGTCGATTCCTTGTCAATGTTTGAGCATATCTCATCCAAAACGAGTACGTCTGGATTTTTAAGTAAGGATCTTGCAAATGATATTTTTTGCTTTTCGCCTCCAGATAGGTTTGAGCCGCCCATAAGTATCTCTTCGTCAAGGGACTTCTTCTCAAGTATGGATCTGATGAATTGATTTTCTTCTAAATCAATGTGGCTGCCATCATCAAAATCAAGTAGAAGGTTCTTTCTTAGTGAGCCATTGACTATAGGTGCGTTTTGTACGACATATTCAATACGATCTCTTATGTCTTCGTTTTTGCACTTGTCTATGTCTATGCCATTCACTTTAATTATCTTAACGTCTCTAAACTTAACTAGGCCTTTGGCAAATGTGCTCTTACCACTACCATTGGCTCCGTTGATTCTGACTATATCGCCCTTCTTAAGCTTTGCCTTTGCATTAAAGTCAAGCTTCATGTCTTTAATATTTATGCCATTGACATCAAGTTCTATATCGTTAATCATATCAATATCTTCACTGCCATCTGCTTCTTTATTAGCGATGAGTTCTTTTTCAAAATCTTTTGCTATATCAAAATTTCTCTTCTCAATATTTGAATTAGTTATGGTAGAAACATTGGCAAAGTAAAGTGGGAAGATTAAAGTAACAAGTATGATCGAATAAATGCTGCTGCTATGCGCCATGTAATCGTAAACAACTATTAGTAGTAGAAGCGTTTTGATGATCTCGTTAACGCCTTCTAAGACTACAGTCATTGACTGAGCGTACTCGTTGACGCTCGCCATGCTACCATATACCTTTTCAGTCGCTGGCTCTAATTTATTGTAAATCACAGACTTATCAGAAAGCTGTTTTACATAGTCGACCTCTTGTACATAAGAAAGTATTTCTTGAAAGCCCATGCCTGTCATCTTTTGCATCTCTTCAGACTTTTTCTTTAGCTTCTTATTTAATAATTTATATCCAAAATAGTTTATAGGCAGCGCCAAAAACATTATCAAGGCCAAATACAAATTTACATTTGCAATTAGAATCAAGCATACTAAGGCAACTAAAAGTGAGGAGAATATCTGTATGTAGCCGTTCATCATGAAGGAGTAGATGCTGTTAACAGAAATCGATGCCCTCTCTAGTAAGTTCATAGCGCCCTTTTCGATTATGCTATCGTAATGCATATTGAAAATGTTTTTTATGTAAGAAATGAAATTGCCTTTGTTATACTCCTTCGCAAACTTTTCTCTAAATATTGTAAATAGTATCGTAAGCAGTTTTGAAGCAAGTATAAGTAAGACTATAAATACTATCTTCTTCGTATCAAGCGGCGTTCCATTTGCCTTCCACAGCTGTATAAATATAGGTGCAAGTAGTGCTGATATCGACGAACACAATATCAGGATAAACATGATTATAAAAAATTTTTTGTACTTCATAAGATCCTCCCTTGTAATGATTTAGCAAAATAAATTCCTCTTAACTATATTATACCACCCCCCTAAAAATATGCAAGCACTATTATATATTAATAAATCTTATACTTTCTTCATTAATTATAAGTCTTTCTTATATATAGGCAAAAGAAAACTGAGTAATCTCTTACTCAGCTCCCTTATATTAATTATTCTTCATTACAAAGTCTAGACTTATCGCGTTATTAAGTATCTCTATATACTCTTTATCGCTTACTAGCTCAAGTCTTAATTGCTGTTTACCTTCAGTTGTTACATTTGTTGCATCCGCTGTAAGCTTAAATGTTTCTTCGTCAATCTTGTCTAAAATCGACTTATATCCTTTCAATGTCAAAGTGATATATTCTTCATTTGCATCGCTTAGCTCTAAATCATCTTTTAGATTATTAAGCTCAATATTAGCTAGTGGCACTTTAATTTCTCTTTCAGCCTCTTCCTCTATCTCATAAGTTACGGATATATTTACGTTCTCATCAAGAAGTGCAACGCCTTGTGGAAGTATTGGCTTAACAATGATTTCGCCTTCCTTAGGCTCGACCGCATCGTTAACCTCTATCTTCTCAGTCTTAATTGAACTGATGGCATCAAGACCATCTTGCCCTTTAATAACTATCTTTTGTGGACTAGTCTTGATATTAACTATCTTGTAATTGCTTGGCAGATGGCTTACGAAGTCTGTTTCTATATTAACCGACTTTGTCTTATCTATCTGTGCATTGATATTAACAACTTGTGGATATAGGCTCACTTGGTCTATCTGATTGTCCTTGATGTCTACTGCATACAATTTACTTGATATTGTAAATGGCCTATCCTTATTTGTTAAATCGATTTCGGCTATGACTTTATCAACTTTTGCCAAATAGCTTTCTGGTCCAGTTAACTTAACGTTCTCAACGTCCATACTTAGCTCTGACAAAGCATGATTTTCTTTTATCTCGCCTTTTTGTCTTATCTCTATAGGCTTCTTATATGATTCAACGCTGTCAAGGTTAAATAATACCTCATTTGGTCCTACTGAAGTGACTTGCAAAGTATTATATTGACCGATGATTTCGGCTTTGACTGGTATCCTAACTTGGCCTGCATCGTAGCCTCTAAAGTCTATGGCTGCCTTGATATTGTTTTCGTTAATATTGTCAAGTTCACTCTTCTTACCCTTTACTTGAACTGTAACTTTTGCCTCATTTGGCCCAAGATTGACAAGCTTAGTGTTATTAAGATATTCAACATTTTTAAATGCTACGTTTATATTTCTATATGTTCTTGTTTCTTCTGGATTGACAAGTCCCATAACGTAGTACCAAAGGAAGATGGCAACGATGACTGAGACTATCTTAGCAATGATATTACTCTTGTTCTTGATCTTGAACTTCTTCATCTTGATCTTCATCTTTTGCCCTCCATTTAAATAATGCTTTTTCGTCGCTACTTTCTGGTAAATAAACGCTAAGTAGTTTCTCTCTAAGTGTGTTCTCGTCTAGATATCTTGAGATAACGCCTTCTTCTGCTGTAGATATAGCTCCTGTTTCTTCTGATACTATAACAGCAAGTGCATCACTCATCTCAGTTACGCCAAGCGCCGCTCTATGTCTTGTGCCTAATTCTCTTGGAACGCTTTGATTATCTGTTAGCGGCAAGAAGCATGCAGCAGCTCTTACCTTATCGCTCTTAATAACGACCGCCCCATCGTGAAGAGGTGTGTTCGGTATGAAGATATTGATAAGTAAGTCGCTTGATACAAGACCATCTATATCAGTTCCTGTATCAACTATCTCGTTAAGACCAGTTTTTCTCTCGATGACGATAAGCGCTCCTATCTTTTGTCTCGATAGTGATAGGCATGCGTCAACTATCTCATTAACAGTTCTTGAAAAGTTTTCCTTTTTAAAATCGGAAATGGATTTAGAAAAGAACTTCATCCTTCCTATATACTCAAGTCCACGCCTCAACTCTGGCTGAAATACAACAACTAAAGCAATTAGACCTACATTGAATAGGTTTTCGATAAGCCACCTAAGTGTATATAGGTGGAGTACTTCACTTAGCTTGGTAACTATAAGCAAGGCCAAGAAGCCTTTGGTTAGCTGCTCGGCTCTTGTTTGCTTAACAAGCTTGTATAGTTGATATATTATTAGCGCGATGATTGTGATGTCGACAAGGTAGCTTAGTTTAAAATTTACTAATACATCCTTAATTTGTTCGAACATAAGTCCTCCTACATAAGTTCTTCAAACTTATCCATGAACTCGTTAAATGTATCTAAACTGTTTAGTATTGGATCCTTAGTAGTCATATCTACGCCAGCTTCTTTAAGTATATCGATTGGGTACTCGCTTGAGCCCTTTGACAAGAAGCCAAGATATTTTTCAACTGCTCCTTCTTCTTTAGAAAGCACTTTTCTTGCAAATTCAGTTGCGCAGCTAATACCTGTTGAGTATTGGAATACGTAGAAGTTGTAGTAGAAGTGAGGTATTCTAGCCCATTCGTACTTGATTTTCTCGTCAACAACTACATCGTCACCATAGTAGAACTTATTTAAATCGTAGTAAGTCTTGTTTAAGAAATCCGCGTTTATAGTACCGCCTTCTTGAGCATATTTATGAATTATATTTTCAAATTCAGCAAACATCGCTTGTCTGTATAATGTAGTTCTGAATGATTCAAGATAATTGTCTATGAAATATAATTTTTCTTCCTTAGTCTTAGCATTGTCGATCATGTAATGAGTTAATAGTGTTTCATTCATAGTTGAAGCTATTTCTGCTAAGAATATGCTGTAGTTAGCGTATTGGATCGGTTGAGTAGTGTTTGTTAGGTATGAGTGCATTGAGTGACCCATTTCGTGACAGCATGTAAATAGTGAGTCAACTGATTTATTATGGTTTAATAAGATGTATGGGTAAGTGCCCTTAACACCTGATGAGAAGGCTCCGCCTCTCTTGCCCTTTGTTTCATAAACGTCAACCCATCTTGAATGATATCCCTTGTAAGCAATGTCTTGATATTCTTTGCCAAGTGGAGCAATTGCTTCTTTGATAATTTCTGTTGCTTCTGGATAATCAATTTCAAATTTTAAGCTGCCTACCATTGGCATGTAGATGTCATACATGTGTTGCTCTTTAAGGCCCATATATTTCTTTCTAAGCTTCATATATCTATGAAGGTAATGAATCTTGTCGTGAACTGACTCGATTAGATTGTCATAGATCTTTTCATCAACAGCATCGGCAAATAATGCAGCTTCTCTAGCGCTCTCAAAGTTTCTTACTTCAGCTCTGAAGATGTTTTTCTTAACAGCTGCTTTTAATGTAGCCGCAAGCATATTGATATGGTCAGCGTAATTGTCATAGTATGTGTTGAATGTATTTTTTCTTAACACTTCATCATCTGAAGCCAATAGCTTAGTGAACACGCCTGGGCTTAGTGGATGCATCTTGCCATCTTTATCTGCTACTGAATCAAATTTTAAATCAGCATATGAGAACATTTGGTAGATGTCATCTGGTGCGCTATATAAGTCGCCTGCTTTAGATAGAAGTGCTTCTTCTTTTTCGCTTAATGTGTGTGCTTCGTATCTAAGAATGTCTTCAAAAGTCTTTCTATACTCTTCAAGACCTTTTTCTTCAGCTATAAAGTCTTCAATCTTCTTTCTTCCTATTTTTAATATTTCTGGTGATTCAAAGGCTAAGCTTGTTGAGAACTTGATTTCAGCAGTTTGTGCTTTATCGATAAGTTCTTGACTCTTAGTATCTGTAGTGTCTTGCGAAAACTTTAGACTTGCATAAACATAAATTAATTCAAGTCTGTGAATTAAATCATATTTTAACTTAGTGAAGTCATATAAAGTCTTAGCGCTTTCACCAAGTCTTCCTTCATAATCACTTAGCTTTGTAAAGTCTTTGCAGAAGCTGTCATACTCTTCAGCCCACTTTTCATCGCTTTCAAAGATTTTTGTCAAATCCCACTTAAATTGTTCGTCAATTTGATCTCTTGTTTTTAATTCGTCCATATTAACATCCCTTTCTATTTATTATAATTTTTTATTAGATAATCATTTATCATCTTAGTAATGCCTTGCATTTGATAGCCCATCTTCCTTTGGTCTTCACTCACAACGCAGATGCTGTAGTCAAGCTTATCAGACTGGATAAAGCTTACGAGCCAAGCGTTGTACTTGCCCTTGCCGAGCTCAGCAGTACCAGTTTTGGCACCTATTGTAAAGCCCTTTCTTTGTAAGGAGCTTGCTGTTCCAGTCCTTGCAGTCTCTATCATCGCCTCTTTAACCTTGTCGGCGTCCTCTTTCTTGCCTATGGTCTTGTACACTTCACTCTTAGTTGATTCAAGCAAAGTGCCTTTATTGTCCTTGACCATCTTGACTAAATAAGGCTTCATCATAACGCCTTCCTTGCAGATGGCACTCGTAGCCATAAGCATATTGAGCGGACTAACAAGTATCGAGCCTTGGCCAATGGCGTCAGATGCAATCTCAGTTTTGCCGGCGTCTCTATTGAGCTTTGACTTAGCAAAAACTAAATCAAAATCAAAGTTCTTATCGATGTAAAATTCTTCAATCGTATCAAAAAATTCATCCTTATCCATATTCATAACTTTATTGATAAAGTATGTGTTTATGGATTTGCTCATGGCAGTATTTAGATTAACCTCACCATATTTATTGCCGCCAGAGTTTTTGAATATATATGAGTCGACGGTCTCCTTACCTGTATCTGTGTAGCTTAGATCCTGCTTTGACTTAAGTATCGCCATAGCGCTAACGAGTTTAAATGTCGATCCCGGTTGATATAGGCCTTGTGTTGCTCTATTTAGGAGCTCGCCGTTATTTGAGTTAACAAAGTCGTCCCAGTTTTGATCTATAGTTGATGGATTAAAACCAGGGTTTGAGTGCATTGCAAGTATCTCTCCAGTCCTATTGTCCATGACGATGACGGCGCCTTTTTCTCTAGCAAAGTTTTTCTCAATAAGCGCTTCTAAATTGTTATCTATAGACAAAACTAGTGACTTACCAGCTCTGTCGTTAAATATCTTTCTTATGTCCTTGAAGTAGTCGTCCTTGTCAGTGCCCGTCAAGACATCATTAAAGGTGCTTTCAAGACCTTGCTTACCATACTTTTTGCTTGTGTAACCAATGACATGCGAGTACCTTTGTCCAAATGGATATACTCTTGTTTTTTCTTCGCCCTTTACCTTTGTTTCGGCAAGAACCACGCCATTCCTATCATAAATATTTCCTCTAATAACATTCTCTTCATCGACCCTATTCCTTCTATTGTAAGGATTGTTCTTAATGTCCTTCGCCAAAAATAATTGGAAATATGTCAAGTAGACTATAATCCCAAAGAAGGCCGCTAAAAATATTAGTAGTGAAATAATAATTCTCTTATTCGTCCTATCCATCGACTTCACCTTCTATGCTTGAAAGCTGCACCATGGCTAGTACTATGAATGACGCGAGGATCGACGTGCCTCCATAGGCAACGAAGGGCAATGTAACCCCTGTCAGTGGTATTAGCTTAAGTACGCCGCCTAATATCAGTAGCGACTGAATTGAAAATAATACCGCAGAGTTGAAGCTCAGCGCCTTGTAGAATGTGTCATTCGACTTGAGTGATATCTTAAACATCCTCGATATAAGCATGATAAATAGCATTATGATTGCAATGCCAACTAGTGTACCCATCTCCTCGCATATAGCTGCGAAGATGAAGTCGCTTGTCGCAACGGGTATAGTCTTTGGCAGTCCTAGTCCGATGCCTGTTCCGACGAAGCCGCCTGAACTGATGGCGAAGAGCGACTGTGTTATCTGTAGGCCTATGCCGTCCATGTAGTCCCATGGATTGATAAAGCTCAAGACCCTTATTCTTACATGACTAAATAAGTAGTAGCTCACGACGCTCATCACGACTGCTAAAGCTAGGTTCACATACTTTATATACTTTTTCTTCTCAAAAACAAACTCGCTAAACATCATCATACCGTAGATGATAACTGCCGAGCCAAGGTCCTTTTGCAAGAAGAAAAACATTATGAAGCTATATGAGATAAGCGTGAATATCTCTGGCCCAAACTTGATTGAGGCGTACCTCTTATAATTTTTGTAGTAAATCGCCTGCAAGAATATATAGAGTATCTTGATGAACTCGCCCGGTTGAAACCTGATCTTGCCTATCCTAATCCAGTTTCTCGCCCCATACTTTGTCTTGCCAAAGACAAGCGTTATTATAAAGAGTATGTAGATGAGTGCCAAGACTATAAAAAACATCTTATCAAATTTATTTTTCATTGCCGTCATTATGAAGATGGCTAGATAAAAAACAACTATGCCTATGCTTATCCATATGATTTGCCTAAAGCCACTCGCCTCATCAAGCCTTAGTATTTCGAATGTACCTATTGAAAATAGCATTGAGACTATAAGATTTAAGTAGCGATCCGCCTTTGGCGATATCTTTATTAATAAGATATTTAGTAAATAGATAAGTACAAGCACGCCAGTCGTATAATATATAAAATTTTTCGTTGGCTTCATGTCCTTGTAAAAGAAGAATAAACTTAGTTCAAGTATTACAAACATGAAGACCAATAGTAAAGGCCTTGATATGTTTACTTTCTTTTTCATTTATATCTCCCTATTAACAAAAACAAATCTAATGTCATTAAGCTCAATGATGTCACCGTCCTCTAAGATGACTTCGTCCTCGATCTTAGTACCATTGACATAAGTGCCGTTCTTACTATCAAGATCCGTTAAGTAGTACTCTCCCTCGTCCTCTTCGATGATGAAGTGGTTCTTCGATACAAACTTGTAGTCAAGCCTTATGTCCGAGTACCTATCACGGCCAACGCTTAAGCTCTCTCTGATTGGATATATCTTGTCCTTCTCCTCGTCATCGATAAGCATTAAGTAAGCGCCCTTCCTCGAGACTTGAGTAGACTTAATGTCTTGAAAAATCATCTTCGCTATTTGAAAAACGAAGGCATATATAATTATGATGAATATATATTTTAATATCATAGACAGTATTGAAAAAAAGTCCACAGCTTTCACCTCACCTTTATTTTATCACAAATCAATAGTTTTTGCTATGGATATTGAAAAATATTTACTAATCTGTTAGAATTAATTATAGAGGTGTATCATGAACGAGAAAGCTTATAACTATGCAATTAAATATTTGAAGAACATTAAGACGAAGAAGGATGTCTACGATTACTTGATCAGAAAAGGATTCAATGATGAAGAAACGAGTGAGGTCTGTGACTACATAGAAGAAGTAGGCCTTGTCGATGACGATTTATATGTAAAGTTTTTTGTGGAAGATAGTTTTCGCATCAAGAACAAAGGTGCAAGAAAGATAGTCTACGAGTTAAAACAAAGAGGCATCGATGACGATAAGATTGAAGAAGCAATTGAAGAAGCAAGTGATATAGAGTATGAGGCGCTTAAAGAGGCTTACGAGAGAAAGCTCGAAGCGACTAAGAGCGAGACTGATCCATACAAGAGAAAGAACAAAATCATTCGCTTTTTAATAAGCAGAGGCTTTGACTACTCCGACATCAAGGACATAGTCGATTTATAATGAATAAGCTTTATTATATATACATGCTTAGGTGCAAGGACGGCTCCATCTACACCGGCTACACTGATAATATTTATAAGCGCATAAAAAAACATAGGAGCGGTAAGGGCGCGAAGTACACAAGAGGCCGCGGCCCATTTGAGCTGGTTCATTACGAGAGCTTCCTTACTAAAGAAGAAGCGATGCAAAGAGAGGCAGCGATTAAAAAGCTTACGAAAGAAGCTAAATTAAAGTTAATAGAAGAAAACGCAAAAAAAGAGTAGGCAAATCTGTCTACTCTTGTATTTTATATGATCTACTCTATTTACTTGTTTCTTCACTCTTAGCTTTTGTACTTACTCTAGTCTTCCTTGACTTTCTCCTCTTCGCCATCGACCCCATCGCTATAGCTACAAAGAGTGATGTAAATGCCGCCGTTAAGGATATGATGGCAAGTTTCATATCAACGATTGACGCTTGCAATATACTTCTCTTATTGCCTTTTAATAAAACTACTGCAGCAAATATTATTAAGCCTATAGTCGGTATATACTTAACAAACTTATACTTCATAAAGGCTATGTGCAAAAATAAAACTAAAACAGCAAAGACAAGTGCAACTATGAATAGAAGCGATGTCTCTGTCATATATGGTTTTACTTCTGTAAGTATTTTTTCTAAAATTGATTTTATAGTACCCATTACTTCACCTTCGCTATGATTACTAATTATACTACATATAAGCCCTATTTGCAAGCCTAATTATTTTATCTTCTTCGCACCAAGCGAGATAAATTTTTCTTTCCACATATCGCCGTATTGGCCAAGTGCCCACTCATTCATTATTATCTTTGAGTTTAAGTCAATGGAGAAGATCTCGTCCATAATCTCGTCTCTATATACACTGTAAGCAGCGAGCGTCTTGTCCTTATATATCATGACCATGGACTTGTTTGGCGCACTAAAGGCGTCCTTAAGCTTAGGAAACTTCTCTTTCAAAGTCTCGTAATTGAAGTAGAGCTCGTCGAAGCGCACAAGATTTTTATTTGGCTTCTTCATGACGTAGCTGTCCTTATATAGGCCCGGATACTTCATGTCATAGTCCCTCTGCTTAAGTATCCAGTAGCCGTTGTTCCTTACTACTGTTAAGTTTCTCGCATCGTTTAAGCTGTTTTTAAACTCATCCATCTTATAAGTCTTTGTATTATCTGTTTCGCTCTCATCTATTAGTTCACGGAGAGCGGCTTTATTGTTTTGGCTATAATTATCTAAGAAATATATACCTATGTCACCGTTGTCCCTTAGCTTTGACACTATCTCATATGAAAAATAATCATTGCCAACGAAGAGTATCTTTCTCATTCTATCAAGCGCTTTTTCGTTTTGCCCATCATAAAGCACAAGCGATTCAAAAGTATTGACATGGTCATTAATAACTAAGAAGTCTTCTTGATAGATGCCATCTTTTTCAATTTTGGCGCACTCGATCCTCGCAAAGCCATCGCGCCTTGGTACTAGTAGGTAATCAAGCTCATAGGCTTCGCCCTTGTATGGCTGCATGTATATAGTCTTGTAAGTCGATACACCGTCTTCGTCCTCTCTAAGACCTAGTAAAAAGCCGATATTTTCATCTACAGCTTCACTAGCATCAGCTTCAGTGCTATCAACAAGAGAAACTAACTCCTTCATATGCACTTCATCAAGCGCCTTGTCAGTCTTTGTAAGCGTGTAAAGGTACTTACCTAGCTTAATCATCATCTTATCCTCACTTATGATGAGGTCATATCTAAAGCTATCATCTTCGTATATGGAGTAAACATCTGCATCAAGGCCACCCGTATCATTAAGCTCTATCTTGTAATTAAAGAATAGATAGTCCTTCAAAGATACTTTTCTATATTTAGTCTTGGCGTCTTTTATGACGTCATTACCTATGATGTAGTCATCATCACTGATGTAGATGTAGTCGTCTACCCTAAGTGCCGCGTCGACCTCTTTTTGCTTTTCCTCTACATCCTTTATCTCTTTTACTTGCCAAACGCCATATAAGTCTGGATTTGCTATTGTATTTTTTGGCGCACATGAAGTGAGCAGCAATGATAATATTACTAGGCTTATCAAGCTAAGAATCTTTTTCATCTTTAATCTCCTTCGCTAGCCTTAGAATAAACTTAGTGCCTTCACCCGGCTTTGACTCAACGCCCACGCTTCCCTTATGAAGCTCCACTATCTCCTTGACTATGGCAAGGCCAACGCCCGTATGTGACTTAGATTTTTTGCCTGCATAAAATTTTTCGAAGATGTATTTAATCTCGTCATCATCAATGCCGACGCCTTCATCTATGACCTCGATAAAGAAATTATCCTTATCTTGATATAGATTTATGGTGATAAGACCATGCTCTTTATTGAACTTAACTGCATTATCAAGAAGATTAATCATGACCTGCTTGATCCTATTCTCATCGCCATAATAAATGTAGGAGGCGTCAGAGACATTGAGCTCGATTCTCTCCTTGTTCTTCTCAAGCTTTGGAAATACTTGCTTAGTGATGTTCTCAACACAGATTTTTAAATCGAAATAATCTTTATTAAGTGAGATCTTTCCTGAGATAAGTCTTGAAAAATCAAGTAACTCTTCTAGTAATGAGCTAAGTCTTTCGCTCTCGCTAATCAATATGTCATGAGCAAGCTCTGTCGTCTCTTCATCGAGGTCGCCGTCTTTAAGCGTATATGCCCAGCCAGTTAATGATGTAAGGGGCGTTCTTAGCTCATGAGAGATGTTTGCGATGAACTCATTCTTAAGCTCGTCATGCTTGATAATCTCGTCTGATAGCGTGTTCATGGCATTTGATAGCTCACCTATTTCATTTTTTAGATCAAGCTTGGACTTTTCCTTGTAATTGCCCTTAGACATGCGCCTAGCTATCCTTGTTAAATACTTAATTGGATTAACGATAGAATCACTTATAAAATTAGAAATAATAATACATAAAAACAAGACTAAAAGGCTTATTGCCGCTATGATGATAGATAGTTTACTAGTAAAATCATCAACTTGCCCTAAGCCGAAAAATAATCTTAAATAATATATAGGCTCCTCATTATGCTTGACAGCCGTACTGACAGTTAGAACCCTCTCGCCGCTAGCTGAGTCACGTCCTATCCATGTCGCACTGCCATTGTTAATAATAGAATCAATCTCTGGAACGGCAGTGTATTTATAACCCTCTGAGTCAAATAGTACCGTGCCATCTGTATCCAAGATCTCGAGCCTTTGATCGATGTTGTTGTAGAAGAGGTTTGGATGCTGGTTAATCGCTTCCTTTATCTTCTCATTGCTTGTAAAGCCATAAAACTTCTTGTCGTAATCGACATACATATCCAAAGTATCTTTCGCGTTCTTTATGGTTTGCTTATAGTAAAATCTCTTGAACATATATGACGAGAATATATTTATCAGCACAAGCGAGATAAAGACAAGCAAGATGAAGTTTTGCATCAAGCTCTTCTTCAAGCTATTCTTTGTACTCAAACGTAAATCCCTCTCCCCAAATAGTTTTTAAATGTTCAGGATTTGATGGATCCTTCTCTATCTTCTTTCTAAGTCTAGATATATTGACGTCGACAAGCTTAGTATCCATTAGGTAGTCGTAGCCCCAAACTGTTTTGACTATGTCCTTTCTCTTTACAAGCGTATTTGCATTTTCAATTAGATACTTAATTATGCCAAACTCAGTCGGTGTTAGCTCAATTAAATTGCCATCGACATAAAAATCTTTTAAGTTAAGATCAATTCTAAACTTGCCAAGAACGATTTCATTCTCTTCCCTTTTATTGTCCGTGATAAGCCTTCTGCTGATGGACTTGATCCTTAGTATTAGCTCCTTCGGGTTGAATGGCTTTGACAAGTAATCGTCGGCGCCCGATTCAAAGGCATTTATCTTGTCAATGTCCTCGCTCTTTGCAGTCAGCATGATGATGGCCATGTGTGGATAAACTTCCCTAAGTATCTTAAGTAGCGTGACTCCATCCATCTTCTCAAGCATTATATCAAGGACTGCTATCTCAAAGCTTTGCGTTTTGCACGCCTCAAGTGCCGCCTCAGCGCTCGGAAAGTCGCTGACAAGGTAGCCCTCCTTCTCTAAATTTATCTTAACAAACTTTCTTATAGCCGCTTCGTCTTCGACTAATAGTACTCTGTAACTCATATAATCTACTCCATATCGATTAATTTATCTCTTGATAGAAGGAATAACTTTGCTCTCGCCTCTTTTTTGAATATCGTCCTCGCAGCCTCCATATACATGGTCATCTGTGTAGCATATATGCTCTTGGCGCTCTTCTCGTCAAGGCTAGTGAGCTTGTAGTCGATTATCTCTACATGGTCATCGTATATATCCACTCTATCAATAACTCCTGTGTATATTATATCATCTTTAGTATAATAATACTCGAATTCTTTATATGTTTTGGCATTTGTAACTGTTTTGTAAAACTTTTCATAGTTTTTCGCGCATATCATTAGGACTTCTCTTTGCTTTTCGCTAAGCTTATAGCAGCGGGCCGTCTCTCTTAAGACCTCGTCAAAGTCCTTGCCCTCATACGCCTCACAAAATCTGTGAGCCGCGGAGCCAAGATTTTTATTATCACTACTAACTCCTTCGATAGTGTCGCGCTCATCGTCATAGACCTTGAATGTGTTTGCGCCGAAGTCATATGCGTAGGCAGCACTCGATGGTAGCGGCGCATATGGGCTCTTCCACTTGATCTCTTCTCTCGAAATAAGGTCCTCGTCGCTCATAGAAATTTCTTCTTCATCTATATCTAATTCTCTTTCATTAAAGTCAGGCTCTTCACTAATTGCATCGAGCTTATCTATATATGGAATAAAACCGCTCTTGCCGCCAGTCTTATAAACTATTAGCTGCTCTTTCGCCCTCGTTAGCATTACATAGAGGTTTCTTATCTTTTCTTCTTCATATAGGTCCTTGTCATTCGCCTGTGCCTCTTTAAAATTCGAGTTAAGCTCTTTAAATCTTAAGAAAATCTTATCATCAGCAAGTCTTGCAAAAACAGTATCTGGAGATCTTTTAAAAGCCATTTGTGCGCAGATAACGACCTTCGCCTCAAGACCTTTTGCCTTGTGTATGGTCATGATCCTTACTATATCATCTCTTTCGCTGATGTATGACGGCTCTGCTGCACCTTTCTCACGTAATAGAAGAAGCTTGTCTGCCAAGGCATCAAAATTCGTTTCGCCCATCTCATAATAAGCTCCTATCCTATCTAAAAAGCTGCGGACATTAGTGTAGGCTTGTGCGCCTCTCTTCCTTATAAGCAGCTTCTCAATATAATGAGTCTCGTCAAAGAATGCTTTTAATACCTCATCAAGCCTTTGCTCGTCTTTCATTTGCACGTACTTTTCAAACTCTTCCTTATAATACTTAAAGCCATCTCTATCCTTAGCTAAAAATATTTCGTCGTCATCAATGGCGTAGAAGTTCGATCTAAGCAAGGCAATTAATGAAAGTTCATCCTCATATCTTAAGTAATGAATAAAGTTATATATGTCTTCCATTTCGTCGCGATCGTTCAGTGCCTTGTTCGCCGTGTTATATACAGGCACCTTCGACCTCTTTAGCGCCTTTTCTATGGCAGCTGAGTCTCTATTGGCACGCACCAAGATAACGATGTCGCCAAAAGAGGTTCCTTGCGCATGCAAATCCATAATCTTGTTGGCAATGGCAGCCCCCTCTAAATCTCTATCGTTTTTCTCAATGTATTTGATGCTTATTACTTCACTATTAGCAATATCGCCCTTAAAAATTAAATCTTCGTAGTCATGTATCTCGTCAGCAAATAGTTTATTCACGCTTGAAATAATTTTTTCGCCAGTCCTATAATTTTCGTTCATGCTTATGGCTGTGGACCTAGAATCATTTAAGAAGTCTTCCTTAACTGATTGATATAGACTCACGTCCGCGCCTCTAAACGCGTAGATGGACTGCTTAAAGTCACCAACGACGAAGAGCCTGTCTCCACCAAGCGCCTCGTTAAGTAGATAGTATATTTCCTTTTGTATGGGCGATGTGTCTTGAAACTCATCGACCATGATGTAGCTAAGCTTATTTTGAAGCGTCTCGCGTACTTCACCTAGCTTAAGAAGGTCTCTAAAAAGAATCTCTAAATCGTTAAAGTCAAGCGCCGCCTCTTTCTCTTTAAAGCTCTTGTACTTATTGTGAGCGCTTTCTAGTAGAGTAAAGAAGTCTTCGTAGAGGCTAAGCATACCCGCTTCAAGCGCTTTAAGTACATAAGAAGCGCTGTCTATGATAGCATCGTAATACTCTTTCTTTTTTGCGTTTACTCCGATATTGTAAGCAAAGTCATTAAGCAGATTTAAATCAAGATCCTCTATAGGCATATCGTTTAAAGCGTCTATAGCGTCTTTATGTTTTTCGATAACACCATATAGCTTTGAATTTTCTTTTAAATCATCCCTCACTTCATTAATGGCATCACACATCTTAATAAGAGCAGTTCTTATACTATCTTCATCATATATAGAGCCTATGTAGCTCAAAGTGTTTTCGCGCAGCTCAGCAAGGTTCATGCCCCTAGTCTTATTAATTATGCTCTTAAAGCTATTAAGAAAATTATCGTCGTAGTTCTTATCAAGTGCCTTGAATAAGTCTTCATAATTTTTCTCATCAAGCGCCTCTCTCACTGCCCTATCAAGTAGCTCATCCGCTTCGTCCTCTTCAATGACTTTTGCGCGCGGATCGATATTGGCTAGTAGCGGAAAGGCCTTTAGCATCTTGAAGGCAAATTGATGAACGGTCGAAACATTTGCTGAGGGCATATTATTGTAATAGCTCTTGAAGCTTTCATCAGTCTTTGCCTTCTCGTAGATAAGCTTTGCTACCCTCTCCTTAAGCTCGTTACTTGCCTTCTTTGTAAATGTGATGGCGACTATCGACGAAAGCACTTCGTCAGGCCTTATGCGTGAAAAGTCTCCCTTGTCTAAGATATTTACAAATCTATTGACAAGGACAGTGGTCTTACCAGTGCCAGCCGAGGCGTCGAGCAAAACGTTCTTATCTATTGTATCTACAGCTAATAGCTGCTTTTCATTTAAGTTCATTACTCTCTCCCCTTCTTGCACATGCATCTATAATCACAAAAGACTAGGCATTTTTCTTTACTTGCTTCGTCAATGATATTAAAGCTATAAGTCTTAAGCTTTTCTATTAAAGACCTTATATCTTCTTCACAAGCATCGGCATCAGCCTTTTTAATATCAAGCTTGCCATTAAGCTTAGTCATAGTAATGAAGGCCGCGTCAATGTCTACGCCACTATGTTTATAGTAGAGGGCATAGGCCGATAGCTGAAGACTATCTTTATTGACGTAATTGCTCTTTTTGTAGTCAAGGACAAGGAGCTTGCCAGATAAAGTATCCTCGTCGACCCTATCGATCTTGCCCTTAATCTTATAACCATCTACGTCTATAGTGATCATCTTTTCTACTTCTTTTACGATGTAATTCGAATTTTTCATTCGCTCTTCATCAAAGATGATAAAGTCCTTGATATAGCTCTCGATATTTTCAAGTTCAAAGCCATAAACATCGGCGTATTCATTAGTTTTCTTAATCATATCCATGGTCCTCACTAAAAGAGCCTCGTCATAGATGACCTTTTCCCCGATAAAGTTTCTGTAATAAAGCTCCAAAACTTTATGCATGCAAGTCCCGATGTTTCTCGCCTTCATATCGACCTCGGTAGGCTCTATGCCATAGATATAGCCAAGGAGCGCCGCATATGGACAGGTCTTGAAAGTCTCTAAGAACGATACAGTTAATTTATTTTTTACAAAATCGTCAACGATGCTCATGGCTGAGTAGCTCTCGAGCTTGCCGTTATACTTCGAGATAACGCCCTCTGCCCTAAGCTTATTGATTTCGTCGTAGTTAATGAACTTCGCTGGGCCAATATTTTTGTAAGCGCTAATGAATTTCTTTTGCTCATCGCTCGCCGCAAGTGAGGCGCTCTTCTCGATAGCTCCAAGGCTCTTCACGCTTATCCACTCGTCAATATGAAACTCATTAAAGAAGGATGAGGCGCCTTGATCCGCGTCCGAACTCGTTCTTGCCGAGTAAGTCATAGTGATTTTTTCATCAGCAGCCTTAAAAAGTTTTTTCATCAAGTTCTTCGATAGCCTCGACATTTTTTCTTTCTTGTCAAAGCCGGTCTCTGCGTAAATATTGTCAAGCAAAAAGTTTTCGCTCATGCTCTTAGGAAAGCTATCCATATTCATGCCGATTATGTAGATTAGTTTATAGCGCCTTAGCGTATCAAAGTCAGCTGAGTATATGGATACACCAAAAGGAAGTCTGTCCTTTTCTCTGTAAACTTCATATTTGAAGGCTAATTTAAGTAGCTCAATCCACTTCTCTTTGCTAATGGCCTTGCAATAGATATCTTCGATTGCGGCGATTATTTTTTTAAACTTATCTAAGAGCATTTCATCACTCGCGTATTTATTAATCAGTTCAAAAATCGATTCGCCCGACATATGGCATTCGTCCGACATATCACTAATGCTCGTCATATGGCATTCGCCCGGCATATGGCATTCGCCCGGCATAAGGCTTCCGCTCGTCATAGGGCTTTCGCTCGCAGCAATATCGGCAAATAATTTATCTTGCCAAACTAAATCCCTTAAGTGAATTACACTGTTCTTGTTCACGGGTATCTCGTAGGCGCGAAGCATATCAGTTAAGGCCCTCTCCTCTGATTTGTCCATTATGTAGATAAGGGCATCGCCATAAGCGTAGCCGTCCTTCAATACCTTTTCCTTAATATCAGTTAAGGCATAGTCAAGCTCGGCCTCGATTGAGTCCGCACGCACAAAACTTATTCCAGCTGTGTGGGTAATCTCTTCATTAAATAAATTTTTCGAAATTTTTTCAAAATGACTTAGATCTTCATCTGAAGCATGATATTCATTTGCATTTTCTTTTAAGTAAGTGACTAGCTCATCTGAAGCAAAGTCCTCTTCTATAAAAATTTTTACATTTTTATCAAATTTTTTTGCCATCTCAATCAAGTGGACTAGCTTTTTATTCATCTCGTTAAAGCCGATAAAATATATTGCATCCGCTTCTTTTATTTTTAAGTCATCAAGCTCAACGCCTTCATTCATGCCAAGGTAGCCGCCCTTCTTAAGAAGCGCTTCGTAGTCAGCGTAAATCTTCTTGTACTCGCCGCCGCTCTTGAGTAAATCAATCTCATTAGCGCTTGCGTCCTTAATCGCTTCGAAAATCAAATCCATATACGATGGATAGTTTAGAAATGGCATCTCGCCTTTGTTCATCTCAATCACTTGCTTAATTATAAGGCGCATACTAAGCTCAGATAGAAATTTGTAATTGCCCTTTGCTTCTCTTAAATAAAAGTCATCTATACTCAAAACACTTGTGTTTACAAGCGCGCCAAGCCTTTTTAGTCCCTCTTGTACGATGAAGTCTTTGTACTCAGTATTTTTAGTTATAATAATAGTTTTACCGCCCTCATCCATTGCTATCGCGCTAAATAAGTTGCTCGCATCTTTACTCGTTTCATATACAGTAATCATTTGAACAAAACCTCCTTAACCTTATCATAAGTAGCCCAGCTATTAGCATAAAATTCTTTATTCGATAAATAGCTAAAGAAACCATCTAGCTCTGGAAAAGCGATTTTGTATGAGTACAAAAGCTGATTGTTAATTATATGCGCGAGCCTTGCATTAAGCGCCGCATCACCATACTTCCTGTCACCTACAATCGGGTGCTTAAGCGTTTTTAGATGGAAACGTATTTGATGAGTCTTGCCAGTTAATAAAAGTACCTCAAGCTCAGTAAAATTATTTTTCATCTCCATGGTCTTAAAGTGCGTGATCATCTCAGCGCCATCATCAGAGATCTTCATCATATTCTTCTTCTCGTTCTTTTCGTAATTCACTTCAAAAGTTTCGTCCACATCAAAATTACCTTTGACAATGGTTTTGTAATATTTATTTATCTTTCTATCCTTGATAAGCTTAGTCATCTCTTTAAGCGCTTCGTAATTTTTGCAGCCAATCAAGAGACCCTTAGTGTTCCTGTCAAGCCTATTAGCAAGGGCGGGTCTAAAAGTATTTTCATTTCGCGGAGAAAATTCTTTTTTGTCGATGAGATACTTTATAAAGCTATCGACAACGTTCTTCTCAAAGCCATCCTTAGTGGCATGACTTAATACACCCTCATCTTTATCGATGATGGCGATGTTCTCATCTTCATAAACTATATTCAAGTCAATGATATTGGGGTTAAACTTCTTTGGCGCTTCGGTAAATTTCTCGAAAGTCTCGTCCGAGAAAAATACTTTGATGACGTCACCTGTCATGACCCTCTCGTCACCGCTCGCTTTTTTGCCGTTCAAAACTATATTTTTCTTCCTAAGCATCTTCATGAGGAAGGACTTCGTCGCGTTTGGAAAAAACTTCACAAGGAAGCGATCTAGTCTTTGATCATTATCATTTTCATTAATTTTTATCTCTTTCATCATTTTCACCTTTTATTTTGCTATAATATATGATATAATTATAATACAAAGTATAAAAAAAAGAAAGTTTCAAAATAAGAGGTGTAATAATGAATTTTTGGGAAAAATTTAAAGACTTTTTGTATAACTCGATTGATTACATAATTATGCTCATAGTAATCATAGCTGTTGTATGTATTATCAGCTGGAGACTTGACATCTTGTTCGTGAACAACGGTGCCAACTCTACTCTAACAAAGAACATTGAGAATAACAATGACGACAAAAAGGTCGTTGAAAATATAGACGGTGATCAAAACAACGAAGGCACTAATGAAGATACTGGCGACAAGCTTCCTGAAACTGCAGGAAACACTGAAACAGGTGACGAAGAAGCGCCTGTAGAGACAGCAGGTGATGCCAATGCGACTGAAGAAACACCTACAGAGAATGCAGGCGACGCAAACGAAGAAAAGCCGGCCGAAGAAAAACCGGCGGAAGAAAAGCCAGCTGAAACAGGTGGAACTATCGAAGTTAATATACCTGCTAAGTCATTACCAGGCGAGATAGGTAAGATACTTGAGCAACAAGGCGTTGTATCAAGCGCAACAGACTTCGTTAACAAGTGCGTTGAGCTAAAGCTTGACACAAAACTTAAATCAGGTAAGTTCACATTTAATAAGGGAGCAAGCCTTGACGATGTCGTTAAGATTATAGCACAAGTTAAGAAATAAGATAAAAGCCAGAGTTTAGTCTCTGGCTTTCTTAGTGTATTACTTTTTGAGTGACTCGCGTATCTTTTGCCGAGTCATCTTTTTTATCTCTGTGCTAATGGCCTCGCTCAATAAAAATTCATCTACTTTAACTTTGTCGGTGAAGTATAGCTCACAAAGTAGCCACGCCGCTGCCATATTGACATAGTAAGTATTAAGTGTAATATTTTTTATTGCGTCAATAATTTTATCTATGTGAGCCTCGTCATTATATTTTTTATTCATTATGACTAGACCAAGGCGAATAGTGTATTCATCAGAGCTATGCACATAGCTTAGCACCTTTTGAAAAGCTTTGTCAATATGTGCTTCATCAATAATTATTTCACCTGCAATTAAGTCCGTTACTTCCCAGCTATCGATGTATGGCAAAAACTCATCGAGCGCGTTCATAGCTTTATCAAAGCTCTCACTCATCTTAAAAATGCAAAGAGCGTATAAAAGCTTTTCATCTCTATAATAAAATTTCGCTTCATTAAATATATCAAGATTTGAATTTTTAATAATTTCACGAGCTAAGCGCCTTAAGTCGCCCATACGCACTCCGATGATAGTATCTTTCTCGATAGTCGGAACGAGTTTAGCTATAAAGTCCCTGTACTTTGCATCTGCATTTGCATTTAACTCACGAACTACGTCTTCATAAGTCATCATTTTACGCCTTCGCCTTGCAAGTTAACTCTTTCACGCAAATTTTAAAAACGCGTGTCCTAGGTATAGCAGCCCTTGCATAAACAAATTTTTCGCTCGGTATATGATACTTTTGCACTAAAACTTCAAGCGCTGCCTCTTTCTCATCATAATCATGAAGCTCATACACCTCGCCCTTACCTATGATTGACTCGTAATTCATAGTGCAGTAGCCGCGCTCCTTGTCCATGATAAGCTTGTGATTAGTGCTCATTTGGAAGCTCACAGCCGCCCCGTCCTTAAGATAGTCATACTTCTTTCCTTCAGTCGCGCCGTGAATGTATAAAGTGATCTCGCCAGCATTTTCACTGACGCCAAAGTTCACAGCCAAGATGTATGGCGATGGCTCATCGTTAAAGGCAAGCACTACATCGTCGCAGTCCTTCATTATCCTAAGTATTTCATTTATATCTGTAACTTCTCTATCTGCCCTTCTCATATTTTCTCTCCTTAATCAATTTCTACGGCAAGAACAGCCTCAGCGCCCGATGGAACGTCTTTTATAATTTCCCCGCCATCAAAATGACATGCGCCGCCCTTAGATATATATGGCTCGTCAAAATCGTAGCAGACCGAGTTCACATACAAGACAGGCGCCTTTAGTTTAGCCGCTTGTTTTGCGTACTCAAACTTTTCTTCTTCGTTCCAAATGCGCGGCTCGAAGTCCGTATAAACTGGCCAAAGCACTAGATCCTTCTCAATGGCTCCCGCCTCTTCTATGAGCTCATCGTGCCAAAAATCACCGCATATGCCAACTAGAATTTTCTTTCCTTCAAAAGTAAATGTGTGAAAGCCATCGCCCTCCTTGTAGTGAGCGTCCGCTATTGGTTCCTTCCAGCCATCAGACACGCGTCTAAAGACATCAATTACTTCGCCAGCCTTGTCAATGGTTATTTGCGATGAGTAAAGAGCTTCATCCAATTTTTCTATCATGCCAAAGCTCACCGCAATAGAATTTTCCCTCGCAGCCATTTTTATTTCCTTAATAATATCATCATTTATATCTATGGCAATGGCCTTGTCCTTTTCATAGTCCCAAGACAGCGCCTCAAAACCATGTAAGAACGACTCGCCAAAGACAAGTAAGTCCGCTTTGTGAGCGTATTCGCGCATGAATTTTATAATAATCTTTTTGTTGTGTTCTGTGTCTTTTGTTTTAAAGGCTAAAGACATGAGATTGATCTTCATACTATGACCCCCTTTTATTAATTATATCATAAATGGCATAAAAAATTCGTAAACCATATATTATAAATATTATAAACTTTTCTTTATGGCAAAAGAAAAGACATATGGCTCTCATATGTCTTTAATATAAATTATTTTCTCTTGTATCTTCTATACTCAAATTTCATATCTTGATATGCATGTTCTTCGCTTGTTTGAACTAGCTCAAATGCCTCATCTTCATCCAAGTTCCTCATAACTGTGTCATAAGGCTCGAAGTCTTTCTTAATAAAAGTAATCTCTGCCTCGTTCACCTCATCTATGAGCTGGTCTATAAGACTTGCGCCGCCAACTAAGAAAATTTTCTTATCTGAAAATTTTTCTTCTATCATCTCTCTTAGCTCGTCAAGGCTGTGGGCTATGTGAGCGCCATCCATCTCCTTAAGTGAGCGTGATACGATGATCGTTTCTCTGCCAGGAAGTGCGCCTGTCGCGTCGAAGGTTTTTCGTCCCATGACTAAGACGCCGCCCATGGTCATCTCTTTAAAATGCTTGAGGTCCTCTGGTATCCTTGTTAACATGTCTCCTTTGTAGCCAATCGCCCATTTGGCGTCGACTGCCATTACGAGTATCATTATAAAGCTTGTTTTGCTGTGATTAAAGCAAGCTTGTAAACGTCGTCTGAGTTGCAGCCTCTTGATAAATCGTTAACTGGGCTATTTAAGCCTTGAAGTATAGGTCCTATAGCGTCGTAGCCGCCAAGTCTTTGTGCAATTTTGTATCCAATGTTACCTGCCTCTAGTGATGGGAATATGAATACGTTCGCATGGCCTGCGATGTCTGAGCCATTTGCCTTCTTTTCAGCAACTGTTGGTACGAATGCTGCGTCGAATTGAAGCTCTCCATCTACGGCGATGGATGCGTCTCTTTCCTTAACTATTTCAAGTGCCTTGATAACTTTTTCTGTTTCATCTGACTTAGCACTGCCCTTTGTTGAGAAGCTTAATAGAGCGATCTTTGGATCAACGCCGAAGCTCTTTGCTGTTATGTTTGATAGTATAGCTGTTTCAGCGATGTCATTTGAGTCAGGTGCGATGTTGATGGCGCAGTCAGCGAAAATATATCTTTCGTCGCCCTTAACCATAACGAAAACGCCTGAAGTCTTCTTGTAGCCTTCCTTCATCTTAATGATTTGAAGTGCTGGTCTAACTGTATCACTTGTTGCATGTGCAGCGCCTGATACAAGGCCATCTGCCTTATTCATATATACTAAGATAGTTCCGAAGTAATTAACGTCCTTAAGAAGTAGCGCCTTAGCGTCTTCTAAAGTAATCTTGCCCTTTCTTCTTTCAAAGAACTTTTGAGCCATCTCATCAATGTCCTTAGCTTCAGCTGGATCGATGAAATTGATATTAGCAAGGTCCTTGCCTATAGCCTTTGCAGTTTCTTCTACCTCGCTTCTCTTGCCTAGAACTATTGGTTCTAAGATATTTTCTTCTTTTAATCTGAAAGCAGCCTTTAAAACTCTTTCATCTTCACCTTCTGGAAAAACGATCGATGGATGTTTTTCTTTTACTTCAACTTTTAATTCTTCAAATAAATCCATAATAACCTCCTATTTCTATTTATTAATAAATTTATCTTTGCTTAAGGCAATCACAACGCCGCCAATGATGACGAAGATGGGATTGACATCTAAAAACACAACTATTAAAAAAGCTAATATGCTTATTGCGTACTCGAATTTGTTTAAGTGGGCCTTTTCTACTAAGCCTACAAGCGCTGCAAATACTAGTGCGCACACAACTGGTCTAACGCCTTTGAAGGCTGCTTGCACATATGGACTGTCTTGCACGCCCATAAAGAAGTGCGATATGACTAGTATGATCATAAAGCTTGGCAGTACTGCGCCAAAAAAGGCAGCGATCGCGCCCCAAAAGCCATATATCCTGTAGCCTACTAGTATCGAGATGTTTGCTGCGATAGGCCCTGGAGCTGTTTGCGCAAGGCTTATCGAGTCTATGTACTCTTCGTCTGACATCAGTTTTTTCTTGGTAACTATCTCACGCTCAATTATTGGTAGCATGGGAAAGCCACCTCCCAAAGTGAAGGCACCTATTTTAAAGAATGTAAAAAATAAATCAAGTATCTTCATATCATCACCTGTAAATCACTATGCCGACTAAAAAGCCTACAGCCATAAGAAGTATGGGGTTAAGCTTTTTGACTCTAACTAAGATAAAGGCAACGATGGCTATGATTATAGACTTGTAGTCGATGATGGCGCCCTTGCCAATGGTAACGACTGCCGCTAAGACAAGTGCTAAGACGACTGGTCTTATGCCTCTAATCGATACTTTGATTGCATTTGAGTCTCTAAACTTGTTTATGGTCAAAAATATTATGCTCATGATGATAAAGCTAGGTAGTGTTACTCCAAGTGTCGCTACAACGCTGCCCCAAAAGCCTGCTAGCTTGTTGCCGATGAAGGTAGCTGAGTTAACCGCGAAGGGTCCGGGCGTTGTTTGTGCTATGGCAACTATGTCTATAAAGTCTGAGTAGCTTATCCACTGAAGTCCATTGATGATCTCTTTTTCAAAAAGCGGCATCATAGCATAGCCCCCGCCGAAGCTAAAGAGGCCTATCTTGAAAAACACTAAAAATATTTCGACTAATAAATTCATATACTCACCAAAGATTATTATAACACAAAGAAAAATATTTTTCTAGACTAGCAATGTAAATTTTAAGTAATATATTCATGCTCTTTGTGATATAATTTATATAAGGGGTGATGGTATGAGCTTAAAAGCTATTGATATGAAGGAGTTAAAATTTAATCCGATGACGCTGATTGGCAAAGAATGGATGCTTGTTAGCGCTGGTAATGAAAAGTCGTTTAACACGATGACTGCGCAATGGGGCCACTTGGGTGCCATATGGAATGGCGATATGCCTACGTCGGTCATCTACTTAAGACCGCAAAGGTATACGAGGACCTTTGTTGACAAGGAAAATTACTACACGCTAAGCTTTTTTGATGCGGCGTACAAAAAGGACTTAATGTACCTTGGCACTCATAGCGGACGCGATGAAGATAAGCTTGCTAAGACATCTTTGACGCCTGTCTTTAGTGATGGCAGTGTTTACTTTAAGGAAGCGAAGATGGTTTTGGTATGCAGAAAGGTTTACAGAGGCAAGCTTCATGAGGAGAGCTTCGTCGATCAAGACATAATTAAGAAGAATTATCCAGAGCATGACTTTCACTACGTCTATATTGGTGAGATAGTGAAGGCTTATGTAAATGAAGACTAGATTGTAATCAAGATAAATTAAAAGAGCTATGCGTATCAAGTGATATACATAGCTCTAATTTATTTTTGCTTTGTTTAGTTATTTTACTTTCTTTACTTATTTTACTTTCTCTATTTGTTTTGACTATTTTATTTTTTTTGCTTAGCTTACTCTATTTTTCTTTTTTAACTATGCGGTCCTTGCCAAAGTACTTTTGTAGTGCCTTTGGTATAGTGATCGAACCATCTTTATTTTGATAGTTTTCTACAAGTGCTGCAAATGTTCTTCCTACTGCAAGGCCTGAGCCGTTAAGTGTGTGAACGAAGTTTAATTTGCCATCGGCATTTCTATATCTAATGTTGGCTCTTCTTGCTTGGAAGTCCTCAAAGTTCGAGCAGCTTGATATTTCAACGTATCTGCCATAGCTTGGCATCCAAACTTCTATGTCGTATGTCATTGCCGATGAAAAACCTAGGTCGCCTGTCGATAGTTGAACGACTCTGTAAGGTATTTCAAGCTTTTGAAGTACAGCTTCTGCATCACCAAGTAGCTTTTGTAATTCGTCGTAGCTTGTTTGTGGCTCAACGAACTTAACAAGTTCAACCTTATCGAATTGGTGGTTACGAATAAGGCCTCTGTTGTCTCTACCTGCAGCGCCCGCTTCTTGTCTAAAGCATGGTGTGTACTCAGTTATGTTTATAGGCAATTCGCTCACGTCAACAATTTCGTCTCTAAGCATATTTGTTAGAGGCACTTCTGCTGTTGGCACAAGGAAAAAGTCCTTTGATGGCAAGTAGAACATATCGTCTTCAAACTTTGGCAATTGTCCTGTACCTAGCATCGATGCTCTATTGACCATAAACGGTGTACTCATCTCAGTGTAATCTTGTTCAAGCGTATGAAGATCAAGCATGAATTGAATTAAGCTTCTTTCAAGTCTTGCTCCATCGCCTTTGAATATAGAAAATCTTGATCCAGATATCTTTCCAGCTCTATCAAAGTCAAGTATATCAAGGTCTGTTCCTAAGTCCCAGTGAGCTTTTGGCTCGAAGTCAAACTCAGTTGGCGTACCATACTTCTTTACTTCGACGTTATCGCTATCATCCTTACCAAAGACAACGTCCTTGTTAGGAACGTTTGGTATGCTTAGTAGGTAGTCAGCTATCTTCTCGTCGATTTCCTTAACTTTTGCATCATAATCTTTGATTTCATTTGAAAGCTCTTTCATCTCTTCAAAGATTTTGCTAACGTCTTCGCCAGCCTTCTTAAGCTTAGGCACTTCCTTCGAAATCGCATTTTGCTTTTGCTTCATAGTCTCAACAACTGTTAGAAGCTCTCTTCTCTTCTTATCTTCTTCAAGAAGCTCTTCGATAGGGAAGCTTCCGTGTCTTTTCTTTAAAGCTTCTAAAACTTCTTCAGGATTTTTTCTGATTCTTTTTATATCTAGCATAAAATCACTCCTTATCTTAATCTTAAATCGCGTCCTTTAAAGCGATATATATAGTAATTTGACAGTATCCTCGACGATAGTCTCTCGCCGTACTTTTCTTTTATAGCGTCAACATTTAAGTTGCTTGTGATAAGCGTCTTTAGGTTTTTACTAAGTCTATAGTTAATCAAATCGAGTATAGACTTCGAGCTAATCTGTGTGTCTATCTCGGTTCCAAGGTCATCAATGATTAAAAAGTCCGTGTTGTAAAAAAGATCTCTCTTCGTTATTGCATCGCCATCTGCCTTAAATATAGCCTCATTTATGGTTTGGCACATCTCATAAGAACCGATGTATGTAACATTGACAAGCTTCTCTATAAGCCTCTTTGCAAGTGAAACCGCCATAAAGGATTTGCCCGTACCCACATCACCGAAAAAGAAGATGGATTTGTGTTCATTATGGAAATTATCTGCATAATCCTCAAGACTCTTCTTTATCTCAAGCATTTCATCTCTAATATCGTCTGTAAATATATTGGCATCGAAGTTTTCAAAGCTCTTCTCCCTCATCTCAGTATTGAGTTCATTTGTCTCAAGCATCTTTTCTCTTAGCATCTCGTCAATGCAGGAACATCTCTTTGACTGATATATGCCGGTGTCCTCACATTTTTCGCAGTCGTAGTGCACTTTGAAAGCATCTGCAAGCCCATATTCCTCGATAAGCTTTTGCTTTTTAGCTTCTATATTTAGTATCTTTTTATTAATATCTTCATAATTTGTAAAATTCATAGACGCAAAGTCATTAAGCACTTCGTTCTTTTCATTTTCAAGGCTTAAAAGCTCTGGGTAGTTCTTGTATATAGCTTGGACCCTTTCACTTCTTTCCCTCTCTCTAATGTTCTTAATATTCGCTTTTTGTCTATAAACATCATCTAACAAAGTCATGCTACTTCCTCCAATTGCCTTCATAGGTATCGCTTAGGTAGTCGTCTGGGTATTCTCTCTCGTCAAAATCCTTAGCCCTCGCCTTTGGCTTCTTAGTATTATTAGTCTTTCTGTCCGACCTATATAGCTCATTTGTTCTCTCGGCGTCTTCAACAGTCTTTATGCCTTCTTTGTGCCACGCCTCAAGTATTGCGTCGAGGTAGGCTATAGAAGGTTTTGATGTGTAGATAAAGTTCTCGGCAGCCTTTAAGATGATGTCATTACCATAATTAAAGTCATCATACCACTTATCTATGATCTTCTTTTCAAAATCAGATACATTTTTAAACGGCATTGCTAATGACTGCATAAGCTTATTGTAATTTCTTTGGCTGTCGTTCATCACGTTAAAGTCGCTCATCACTTGAGAAAGGTTAGTGTATCCCTTGTCATACCAGTTCATGATGATGGTCTCAACATAAGCTGGCGACTTCTTCTTAAGTATGTCATAAGCGTATGAGTAAGCGTGTGATATCATCTCACAGCTAATGTTGTAGTCGCGAAGCCACTTGATGATCTTGATCTTCTCTTGAGTGTTAAGCGGCCTTCTAACGATGTGAGCGACATCTTGAAACATCTTTTTAACGCCTTCGTCCTTATTTACTTCTATAATTAATTTTGTGTCACTGCTTAAATCATCTTCATCGATGTCGATCTCGTCATCAAAAGTATTTTGACTCATGCTGCTTGTGCCCTTATCTGAAGAAGCCCCTCCAAGGTATAGCGCTTTTAAGTCTTTAAAGATGACATCAAAGTTGTAGCTAAGGCCATCGTCCTCGAAGTCAACTATGCCAACCGATTTCCAAAACCTCCATGCATTGGCGACATCTATAACAGGAATTTTTAAAACTTCGGCTATCTTTTCATTGCTCGCCTCTATGTCATCGTCTTGTGCAAATCTTAAAGCAAGGAGATATACTTTGACGAAAGTACCGTCCGCTTGCGGCATAAACTCGCTTATAAAAATGTTGTTAACTCTTGTATCTAATAAATTTGAATTAATTTTCTCTAGCGTGAAGCTCAAAAAACTCACCTCTCTTTATCTCGTAAGTGTAGACAAATGACAAAAGCTCCTTGCCCTCTTCTCTAAACTCATCTTGATGTTCTATGTATTCTTCTCTAGTCTTGTCAATGTCTTGAATGTTGTATGTATCTAAGTAGTAGGCCTTCTTCCTAAAGCCTAGCTTTTTATATAAGTGTATGGCCTTCTCATTAAAGGCGTTTACGTCCAGCCATATCCTTCTCATCTTTAAATCAGTGAAAGCATAAGTTAAAAATTCTTCTAGTATCTTATAGCCATGGCCATGGTTTTGCCATGCCACATCCATAACTATGGATAGTTCTGCGCTTCTTAATATATAATTTATCTTTTTTAAACCGATGTAGGCAATGGCCTTATCATCATAATAAATTGCAAAATAGCGTTTAAAGAAGCCCTTCTTAGTCTTGAGCCACGCTTTTACTTCCCAGTCCTCTTCATAGATGAAATCGTAATCGTTTAAGAGGTAGTAGTTGCCTCGCTCCCAGCCTCTAAACCTGTAGGCGTCTTCGAGCTCGAGTGGCTTTATCCTGTACTCATTATCCTTCATAAGCCTTGTTCGAAACGTCAAAGAACCTTGTGTACTCATCCTTCCAGATTAAGTTGACCGCGCCAATAGGACCGTTTCTGTGCTTCGAAACGATCACTTCTGCTAGATTTGGATTTTCTGTCTCTTTATTGTAAACGTAGTCTCTGTAAAGGAACATAACTATGTCGGCGTCTTGCTCTATGGCACCTGACTCTCTTAGGTCAGATAGCTTAGGTCTTTTATCCGGTCTTTGCTCCAAGGCTCTCGATAGCTGTGAAAGTGCTAGTACTGGTACATCCAGCTCCTTCGCTATGGCCTTAAGGCCTCTTGATATTTGTGAAATTTCTTGAACTCTATTCTCAATCCTTTCGCCAGTCGTCATAAGCTGTAAGTAGTCGATAACAACTAGGTCTAGTCCCTCTTCCATCTTAAGTCGTCTTAGCTTTGCCTTAAGCTCTATTAGGGAGATGGCTGCCGTGTCATCGATATGAAGACTATACTTTGATAGTTCATTCGATGCAGTAATCAGATTGACAAGATCTTGGCCTTCAAGCTCGCCCTTGAATAGACTCGATAAATTCATTTGTGCGAACGAGGCTAATATTCTTTGACCAATTTGCGTCTTACTCATTTCAAGTGAAAACATAGCAACTTTTTTGCCCGCTTTGGCCGCGTTTACAGCAAGGTTAACAGCAAGAGCTGTCTTACCCATAGATGGTCTCGCCGCCAATAGTACTAGGTCTGACTTTTGGAAGCCGCCTAATAAGGAGTTAAGATCAGTAAATCCTGTAGTTACACCGCTTAGCTCGCCTCTGTTTTGAACCCTCTTCATAATTGTTTGAACTGTATCGCTCATAATTACATCAAGAGCAGTTAATGAGTTTCTTAGACCTCCTTGAGAGATTTCAAAAAGTCCTTTCTCTGCCTTTTCAAGAACGTTCTTAGCAGGCGATTTATCTTCAAGCGACAAAGCCTTGATCTCGTCTGAAAATTCTGCAAGGCTCCTAAGTATAGATTTTTCCTTAAGTATATCTATATAAGTATCTTGGTTTGAGCTAAGTCCTTCGTTGTTTGCATAGATGCTCGCAATGTACTTAATCGTCTCAGCATCAACATTCTCACTCGTTTCAAGCGTTTCTGTTACCGTCAATAGGTCTATGGGCTTGTTTAAAGAGAATAAAGTCCTAATCGCATTGAATATCTTTCTATGAAGATCATTATAAAAGTCTCCTTCGTTAAGTCCTTCAATGGCCTTGACAGCAGCAGTCTTATTTTGCATTGCATTTGCTAAAACTTCCTGCTCAACTATTAAGTTGTTAGGTAATTCTCTTAAAACTTCCATAGTACTCCCCTATATACTTATATTAACTCTTAAATTAGCTGTTATTTGTGGATATAGTCTCAAAACTACAGTATATACACCTGCTTGTTTGATATTTTCCTTCATTTCTATCTTTCTTTTATCAATGTCTAGGCCAAATTCTTCAAGTAAAGCCTTTTGTATGTCTTGTGAAGTAACTGCGCCAAATAATTTGCCAGTTGCTCCGCCTTCAGCCTTCATCTTTAAGACTTTCTTTTCTATATCTGCTTTGATTGCATTTGCTTCTTTAGTCTCTTGTTCAATCTTGGCCTTTAGTTTGGCTTGCTCTTCCTTCCATTGCTTAACGTTCTCATCTGTTGCTTCTAGAGCAAGTTTCTTTGGAAATAAGAAGTTTCTCGCATAACCGTCCTTGCTATTAACCATTTCACCTTTTTTGCCAAGGCCCTTAACGTCTTCTATAAGTATAACTTTCATTATTTAACACCTTCTTCTTTCTTAGATTCATTTTCTTCGTCTTTATATTCTTTTATTTTTCTCTTTAGTTCTTCAACAGCCAAATCAACTGACAAGTCTATCCTAGTTGCTGCTTGATTCAAGTGTCCGCCGCCACCAAGCTTTTCCATAATCAATTGTACGCTTATCTCACCAAGTGATCTAGCTGATACGTGCGTTTCGTTATTTGAGACCTTAACCGCAACGAAAGATGCCTTCATGCCATTGATGCTTAGCATCTCATCAGCCGCTTGTGCCGCTATAAGTATTGAGTTATCAACCTTATCTTCAAGTATACCGATGATAGTATCGTCCATAAATATTTCTGACTGTCTAACTATGTCAGCCCTATTCTTAATAACTAAGTAATCTTCTTTAAAGTACTTCTTAACTACTTCTGGGTCAGCTCCGAACCTTCTAAGCATAGATGCCGCTTCGAATGTCCTTACACCCGTTTGAACAGTGAAGTTCTTTGTATCAACAGTGATGCCCGCAAGTAGTGCCTCTGCCTCGAATTTACTTAAAACTACATTGTCAGTCATATATGTGAATAGCTCTGTAACAAGCTCAGACGTACTCGATGCATATGGCTCTAAGAAGACAAGTTCAGTCGATTCAATAAACTCGCCACTTCTTCTATGGTGGTCAATTACTACTCTGTCCTTTATTTGATCAACTAGGTCTGGTGCCTCGGAGATGGACTTCTTGTGATGATCGACAACTATTAGTAAAGTCTTTTCATCGATTAAGCCAATAAGTTCTCCCTCAGGCTTTACAACACCCTTTAGGCTTTCTTCTTCATTTATCCTTGCCATGATATTTCTAATACTCATATTGACCGAGTTAAGTGCGATATAAGGAGTTTTGCCCCTCATTCTAACAAGCTTCACTACGCCGATGGCTGAGCCGATCGCGTCCATGTCCGCATTTTTATGAGGCATAATAATTACGTTTGATGCATCATCAATAAGTGATCTAAGCGCGCCACCAACGACTCTTGCCTTAACCTTAGTAGTTTTTTCAACAGCCTTCGATTTTCCGCCAAAGTACTCGTAATTGTGTGCTCTTCTAAGAACAGCTTGGTCACCGCCTCTACCTAAAGCTATGTCCATGGTGTTTCTAGCGATTTCGTATTGCTCAAGAGGCGTCTCTCCATCAGTAGTCGCAGCAATTGAAAGAGTTAGTGGTATTATGCTTTGTACCTTTAAGTCACGAACCCTGTCAAGTATATCAAACTTCTTTTGTATAATCTTTTGAAGATTTTCGTTATTTGCAATTATTAAATACCTGTCGTCATCATATTTTCTAACAGTCGCATCATAGCCATTGAAGTAGTTGATAATTTCAGTCTCAACATTGCCAGTGATAGTCGCTCTAAGGCTGTCTTCAACACTGCTTTTAACTTCATCAAGGTTATCGATGTAAAGAAGTATAGTCGCTATCTTTTCCTTGTCAATAGTGTCCTTCGCTTCTTTAAGGTCAGTTCTGTTAATCCAGTAAAGAAGAAGCATCTCTCCATCCTTGCTGTCTTTCAATTTTACCTTATTCACATAAACTTGATAATAATTATCTCTGTATAATATCTTTAAAGGCTCATCGCCTGCACCTAATATCTCATTAAGGTTTAGTGATGATATAGCGTCAAGTATGTTGTTCTCTGGCTCATCTTCATTTTCTAGCATCTTTATAAATTTACTGTTATACCAGTTAATTTCACCGTCTTGCTTAATTATAACCATAGGGAATGGCATCTTGAATACCGCTTGCTTTGTTAATGAGTCGATGGTCTCCTCGATATTTTCAAAGTTCTTTTGTCTAAGTGTAGTTTGGTCTTCAAAGTTTTGTAAAAACCTAATGTGCAGTGAGACAAAGATGACAAGTGCGATAAAGCCGATGATGATGTTTAGTATCATGAGCATTATGACAAGAACTAGCTCGAAAATTACCTCTATTAAATTTTCTTTAACGTATGCTTCGATTTTTTTGAACATTTTACGCACCCCTTATCCTTGTAGTTCCATCAATAAAGCCGAATATAATATTCATGAAAAACATAATTCCTACAAAAAATATTGAAAATGCAAAGTAAAAATTTGCCGCCGTCTTCTTTTTGTAACGTATCTTTAATAAGAACATTACAAAAGATAGGCCCTGTATAGCAAAGCTCATGAATATCATCAAAGATATATTGTCAACTATAAGCTGATTTAGTCCTAAATTTGTTAGCATAAATATGACTAATATTGCTAGCATTAAGTAAAATGCTGATTTCTTTAGCTTTAAAGCTTCTACGAATGGCTCTGTAATATTGACGTCGCCTCTTTTTCTGATTATATAATGAGGCAGTTTTAAAGCTATGAAGGCCGATACAAAAGCTAGTAAAAACACAGTGCTTGCTAAGTATTTCTTAAACTCTTGATACGCCATAATGACCATGTCCTTGTCAAAGACCAAGTCGCCCTCGTAAGAGCTCACGAGCGCCATCTGCTTATCGAGCCTTGCATTGAACTTTTCGATGAGATTTACATCGAAATACTCTCTTAAAACTATTATATATATTATGCTCGAGACAACCAAAGTTAGTGTCATGGCTATAAGCAGCTTGTCGCCCCTCATATTATTCTTAATCAGCTTAACCGCAATTATTAAGAATGGCAGTCCAAGTATGGCCTTTTCAAATATGAAGACCGGCTCTAGAAATATTGCCAAAACGCCAAGTGAAGCCATGTAAAGATATATGGAACTGTAGTCTTTATTCGCGATTGAGTTCATTAGGTAAGCGCCAAGCACTAGTGGCATCGCAAACACGCCTAAGTACCTAGTTAATAGCATGGTCAAAGTTAGAATTACGAATGTTATGGCCGTCTCAAGATTTTTATTCTCTATCTGCATTATCTTTCCTTATAAGTATCAAGATGCTTCATGATCTTTGAGTACATCTCTTCATCTATATATACTTTGCCATCTATCTCTTTATTTCTTAAGTAATCAGCGATGAATTTTATATCAAGTATCGAATAAACTTTAACACCATAGTCGTCTTCAAGCTCGTGAATTGCTGACTTGTCTCCAGTACCTCTCTCCATCCTATTAACAGAGATGATCAGAGCCTTAACTTTTGCGTCGTAGTTTTTAAGTATATCGATAGACTCTCTAACAGCAGTTCCTGCAGTGATTACATCCTCGATAATGACTACATCTGAGTCAGCATTTGGAGTCTCTCCAACGAATATACCTTTTTCGCCGTGGTCCTTTGCTTCTTTTCTGTTAAATGAGTAGCCGATCTCAAGGCCATAGTTCTTGTAAAGACTTACAGCACAAGAAACTACTAGCGGTATGCCCTTATATGCTGGGCCAAATAGCAAAGGCTTATCTAATTTAATATTGTCCATATAAGCTTTGGCATAAAAGTCCCCAAGCTTTGCTATCTCTTCAGAATTATTAAAAAATCCAGTGTTAATAAAGTATGGACTCATCCTTCCAGACTTAGTCTTGAAGTCGCCAAACTTTAAAACATCCGATTTAAGCATTAAATGTATAAAATCTTCTTTGTATGACATTATCCTATGTTCACATCCTTAATTAAAATATATTTTGGTCCATAGTAATTATCTATATGAATCATTTCTTTAGAAAAATACATATCTAGTCCCTTGTCCATGATATTTGCTGAGAAAGCTCCGTTGTTGATAATTTTTGTCTCTTTGCCGTCAAAGTACTTAGCTAATCTAAACTCACCGCCAAATATACCTATAGAAGCATCTGCTTGAAAGCTCGAGAAACTCTTTATCTCAAGATGTCTAGTCTTTCTCATCTCATCTATTGACATAGAGCCAGGAGCCACTTCGATATTTACTAAATTACCTGTAGCTTCAATACCCATGTATGAGGCGAATCTTTGACCGGCAGATACGTTTATCATCTTGCCGTCCTTAAATATTTGCGTTTCTTTTAGCTTAACGCCGTCACTATCGTATTTGCTATTGTGAACGGAGCCTTCAATTTCAGGCTTTAGAGTGATATTTACAAGATCTCCCTTAGCACCTTTATGCGCCTCTTCATTTAATTTTAGCTTATTTAGCTTCATATAATGAGTAGAGCCGCTCGCTTGATAATTATAAAAGTTAAAGAAGGCTGGAACATCTAGACCAGTGATGATTACATCAACTGCCTCGATAGGCTCAGCTGGCTTAGACATAGCTCTGTCCTCTGCCTCTTTAAGCTCTTCGTAAATATTTTCTTCAAATTCTTTTTCATTTAGCTTAGAAAAAGTAAACATTCTGTAAACTTCAATCGAACCTGCTTCACCGCACGCATCAGCAATTGATTCGACAATTATCTCGCTCTTTTTAGACTTGCAGTCGCAGCCCCTTGAGTTCACAAGATTTTCTTCTATATTATTAACAAAGATTTCGCATGAGTTTATCTTAGATTTAGTTCCATAGTCTTTGTAAACTATGTCCTTCACCTTTTTTATAGTCTCAAGCTCATCTATATAAGCTTTTTCATCTACTAATTCTGTGCCTTCAGCTAAAGGAAAGTGCTTGTTCTTTATGAATTTTGCTCTCTCATAAGCAAGAGCTACTTTTCTAGCAATTTCTTCGTCTGAATCCGATGGAGCTGTGTTAAATGAAGAGTCTCCTCTAAATTTTTTGCCATCTTCTTCAGTATCAGCATATATAGTCACACTCACGTCATCAGTCTCAACGCTTCTGTCCATATCTACCTGATCTCTTATTAAGAAAAGCTCCTTGCTAGATGTTTTCTTCCTAATTAACTTAAAATCAGAGATTTCTTTATTTTCTTTTATTATATCGATAATATTTTTAATTCTGTCCATTAGCTTAATCTCCCCTTAAATTTTAAGTAGCTGCCACCAGTTGAAGTCTTAACCCATTCCTTATAGCCTTTGCCACAGTAGCCCGAGCCATTCATTTCGATTTCGCCAGAAACCATGGATATAGACTCAAGCACATCAGGTACATAGCCTGTTAGTGTTGCTGGACTAAATACTTTTCCAGTTAATTTACCGTCCTTTATCTCTCTCGCTTTCATGGCAGTGCATTGAATTCCCCAGTTCTTAGGGTCTTCCATACCATTGTTCATGCCGTCAAGTAAAAATCCGTAGTCAATGGACTTGATCATATCGTCAACGCTGTCCTTACCGCCTTCAAAGAAAGTGTTTGTCATTCTTGTATAAGCCTTTCTTCTGAAAGATTCTCTCTTGCCATTGCCAGTTGGCTTAACGCCCAAAGACATTGCAGACAGTTTATCCGCCATACCTCTTCTAAGTATACCATTTTCAATAATAACAGTATCAGATGCTAAAGTGCCTTCATCGTCAAAGCTGTAGCTTGAGCATTCGCCAATAGCTGTGGCACCGTCATGCATCGTAGTTATGTCACTTGCCACTCTTTTATTGACATAGTCCTTTGCCAAAGCTCTGTCCTTAACAAACATATCCATCTCTACCCCGTGGCCAAAAGCCTCATGAGCAAGTAAACCTGTGATGTCTGGCGCACTAATTAAATCATAGTAACCAGGTTTAACAAGTTCTGAACCAAGAAGTTCAATCGCATTATGAACCACTTCTTTATAGATATTGTCAAGCTCCTTAAGTACTTCCAAACCGCCTAATCTGCTTACGCTCTTGTAATCATATCTAAAGTCGTCATCCTTTTGAACGTCAGCCTCAGCCATAACGCTAGTAAAAGTATATGCTTGATTTAAACACATCTTTTTAGAAACAAAAAGCTTTCTCACTTCAGTTTCTATGTACATAGCTCTCGCAGAAACAACTAGATCAGACTCTTTAAGCATCTTGTCTTTTATATCGGTTAAATAATTTATTTTCTCTTGAACGCTCATCTCATCAAGAGAAATCTCTAAATCAGATGAAAAATCCTTAATAAAGTCTTCCTCATCGATTAAAGAATATTTTCTCATAGAGAAATTGTTCTCTTTATAAAATTTATAATTTTCAGTAATTTCTTTTTTTATCATTTTGGAGAGCTCTTCTGGGCTTTGAAGCTTGTCAAAAGATACTTCACCATAATAATCATTATTATATACACGTGCTACAAAACCTCTCTCGCTGTCCATGCCTTCGCCAACACGTGTTATGCTCTTTGATACCATGTAATTAGTTGAGTCAGTATCAGTAGCAAGTATCGATACATAATCAAAGTCCTTGCTAAGCATGTCAACTGTCTTTACAAGGCATTCCTTTGCATCAACTAAGAACTGTGATAATTTATTTTTCATCAGTCTTCTTCTCCTTTCTCTCAGGCTTACTTGTGCATAAACCAACAATTAAAAGAAGGTCAACAATAAGTAATGCTGGAACAGTATACTCAGCTATAGGTTTGTATACTACATTAGCTATAGTGAATGCTAGTAAAATAATAAATGCTGTTTTAATTAAATATTTTCCGTTCATACTCACACCTCTTAAGACATTATATCACATATGAAAGTTATTTATCAATAATAATTATATTTAAATCAATTTACTTTTCTCTTAATTGTCAAGACATATGTTACACTTAGAAAAATATTCTTTTACAACTTGGTTTGGTGTCTTAAAATTTAATGA
>NZ_JBWPVU010000010.1:0-66047 GCF_056590255.1 Fenollaria sp. C0166D3 | reverse complement strand
CTGTTTGATCAGGCCCTTTCGCTCTGCAAACTCTAGTTGCGGTGCTGGCGGCGGAGGCGGTTGTGGATAAATTATTTATATCAGGAGGTGCGCCTTATGTCTCTAGTAAAAATACAAGACAATGATTTTTTAGAAATTCCAAAAAATATACTCGATAAACTCAATTGGAAGATAGGTGACGAGCTAAAACTGAGCCTTTTTGATGATGAAGTAATTTTAGAAAAGAAAGACAAGAAAAAGATAAATGATTTATTCAATGGCTACGATGGCTCTTACAAGCCAAGTGAAATTGATTGGGGCGAAGATAAAGGTAAAGAGATTTTATAATTATTATTTAAAATTATATTATTCTAGACATAAAACAAGGACAGAGATAATATCTACCCTCTTTACTTAAAATAGTAAGGAGGGTTTTTTACTCTATATAGATAAAAAAAGTGGACGGCTAATCCACTTTATATCATCAATCTTTTAAAAATTTACATACGCTATCAAGCGCTCTAAGGTCCATAAGCATGCCAGGGTGTGTTCCCTTAAACACTTTAAACTTCTCTCTAAGCTCTTTTGGCATCTCGTCAAGCTTGTAGCCCATACACGCTGAATACAGTGGCACTAGCCCGTCGCCCTCTTTTGTTACTAGCTCTCTTGTAATTATCTTGTCGTTCTCATCTTTGATATAGCAGCCAGAAACTTGTGTTTGAGTGCCATCTGCCACTATAAACATAGATTTTGGCCTATTAAGTAAGCTTACACTATGTAAAAAGCTTTTGTACTTTCTATAGTTTTTAGCTTTACTTAAAAATTCTTCATATCGCGTAAATCCAAGATAGTTTTTTATCTCTTTTTGAACTTTGCTCGGCTTAATATCTTCTGCTGCGTTCAAGTCGTGCAGCTGCATGATAAGGTCTTCGTAGTTTTTGTACTTCTTCGATACGACTTTTTCAAAAGTCTTTTTATCCTTCACCCATTGATATGGATACGCTTTAAGCATCTGCGTTGTTGGATACAGCTCAACAAGGCCATCATAAGCATAAACAACGTCCTTTTCTACGCCAAATAGCTTTTCCAAAACTATGTCCTTAAAATTGCCAAATATATTGCCGCTGCTCATTTGATTATAGGCGTGCGGTGCTCCCTCGTAAGGCGTACAAAGAGAAACGTACTTTTCAACTCTTTTATCGTGCTCGCGAAGGTAATGGGCGCTAACAATGCCTCCCATGCTATGTGCAACGATGTCGACCTTTACTTTTCCCCCATGATTTATACTCTTGATAAAACTGTCAAGCTTTTTACAAGTAAGTGTATTTGTCTTTCTCCAATCGTATGAGAACTGGTAGATGGGTCTATCCGGAAACTTTAGAAGTAAGGCGTTTAAAAGCACTGCATTTGCCGAAGCTGGTCCTGTGTGCCTATCAAAGATCCTAGAGTTTCTAAGGTCGCCCTCTTGAAGACCGTATAGCTCGTTGTTTATGTTTAGCTCTTGATTAATCTCTCCTACATCATTAACAAGTGGTATCCAAATCCTCTTAGCAAAGCCCTCTTTGTCCTTAGATATCATCCCAGTGCTTCTCTCAAAATCATCCACATACTTTTCATCGATACTAAATAGCTCGCTGCCAGTAATGCCAGGAATGAAGATGATGGGCCTTTTATAGCCCTCAGTCTTTGTACTTTTCTTTTGCGAACTAGCTTTTTCTGTCTCGCCTACTTTATCTAATAAATTTTTTATAAGCGTCATGATATACATCTCCTAATTAAGTATACACTGATTATATCATAGCTTATATCAGCTTTCAATAAAAATAGGATAGAGATTTTAATTTTCTCTATCCTTTTTCTTTGTATTAATTAAGATTTATGATCTACAAATATTCTATATCAAATTTGCACATCAAAAAGTGTTAAGTCCATGCACCAAGAGAACAAGTGTTAGCGATGTTCGATTGGCTATGCATGCCTTATGCCAGAGTTTACAAAGAGACGGAACGAAGTGAACGTCGATTTGATTAAACTTACGGCTAGTACATTTTAATGTACTAGGTTCTTCTTCTTCCAGCAAAAGTGTGAATAAAAATAGTTTGATCAGGCTCTTTGCTCTGCGAACTCTGGTAGAGGCAGCAGTTAAGCTCCGTACACCAACTTATTTCAAGAACTTACGGCTTTAGATAAATTTAAATAATTATATTTCATTTATATATAAGGATAAAGATTTTATTTCTTTGTCCTTATTTTTTTGCAAATCTATAGAAATTATCATAATTTTATGTTATACTTTATCTTGGTTAGTGCTAGCTAAGTCATGCGCTAAAATACATAAAGGAGAAAATATATGCTTGATAAATACTTATTCAAATCTATTGGCAATGCCAAAAAATACATTCGCAACAGCGTTTTTATGATGATGCTGCGCGTTGTAGGCACTGCTCTACTCGCTCTGGCCTTCGGTATCTTAGCCGAGGCTCTTTACTCAAAAACTGCCATTGACATAAAAAAACTTCTAATAATCTTTGTCCTTGGCATACTTATTAGGGTTCTGGCGCTTTTCAAGGTGACTGATTACCAATCAAACATCATCGGCGAAGTTAAAGGCAAACTCAGAGAAAGGCTTATCACAAAGGCGGTTTCAATCGGTCCAAGCTACAAGGAACAAATTTCGACAGCAACTTTAATCAATTTAGGCTCGGACACTATTGAGCAGCTGCAAAACTATTACGGTCGCTTCCTTCCTGAGTACTACGGTGCATTTGGTGCAAGCCTTGTGAATTTCGCAGTTTTAGCGTATATCGACTGGCACGTGGGACTATTATTTTTAGTACTAATGCCAATCATTCCCTTGTTCTTAAAATTTATCTTGACTATGGTAGGGCGCATGCAAAAGAAGTACTGGCGCAAGTATCAAGACGTTGGCGAGCTATTTCTTGACAGTTTACAAGGCATCACTGCTTTAAAAATTTTCAGAGCGGACGAAAAAAGGGCTGAAGAGCTTGATAAAAAGGCTGAAGACTTTAGGAATGAAACGATGCGTATACTTGCTATGCAGCTAAATTCAATAACTCTAATCGAATGGATTGCCTATGGCTCGTCCATCGCCTGCATTTTCATGAGTCTTTATGTTTATGCAAAAACTGGCCTTGCTCTGCACTTTTTAATCATGATACTAATCATGTCCATGGATGCTTTTAGGCCAATGATTACGCTTACATCAAGTTTTCACGTTGCAATGACTGGGGTTGCGGCTGCTAAGACTCTTATCGATTTTCTAGAACTAAAAGAGGATGAAAGGGGGATGAGCTTCCCTAAGGCTGATGATATCAAGCTTAGCGTAAGAGATCTTTCATACAAGTACCCTGACGGCGAAGACTTCGCTCTGCAAAATATTAATATAAACTTCCCTAATAAAGGCTACATCGCACTTGTCGGCGAGAGCGGCTCGGGTAAATCAACTCTTGCAAAAGTTTTATCGGCTGCGATGAGGGCAAGTTCTGGCGACGTTTTTGCAAATGAAGATGCGTATAACGAGATACAATCGGCATCCATTGCCTCGAATGTCAACAGGATCACACATAATGCACACATCTTTGAAGGGACTTTAAGAGAAAATCTAGTGATGGCAAAAAATAATGTCGATAGCGAGACCATAAACACAGCTCTTAAAAAAGTTAACTTGTATAAGGAGATTATTGAGAGAGACGGTCTTGAAATGCCTTTGTCAAGCGGCGGAGTGAATCTTAGCGGCGGCCAAAGGCAAAGGCTTGCTCTTGCAAGAGCCATGATTGAAGATTCGAAGATTTTCATCTTTGACGAGGCAACTAGCAACATCGACATCGAAAGTGAAGAAATAATTTTAGATAATATCAAAAATATTGCCAAAGAAAAGCTTGTAATCATAGTTAGTCACCGTCTTTCATCGATTAAGGACGCTGACAAGATTTATGTCATGGCTAAGGCAAAACTTGTAGAAGAAGGCACTCATGATGCGCTTATGGCGCAAAATGGCGAGTACAAGCGCATTTACGAGGCTCAAGAGAGTTTGGAAGGAGGTCTTATAAATGCAAAATAAGAAAAGCGGATTAAAAGTAGTAAGTAAACTTTTAAAAGTAGTTAGACCTCTTAGCAAATTCATGGCAATAGCTGTTTTAGCGGGATGCATCTCGTTTTTGTTCTACACAGCAATTGGCGTAATGGGTGCAAAACTCATACTTGAGTACATTGAAGGCGGCACTCAAATGGCTACAATCATGAAAATAATGGCTGGAGCTGTCATATTGAGAGGACTTTTCAGGTATCTCGAGCAGTACATGAACCACTTAATCGCCTTCAAAGTATTGGCACTGCTAAGAAATAGAGTGTTCGCAGCGATTCGTAGACTTGCTCCTGCTAAGATTGAGATGATGAATAAGGGCGACCTCATCAGTGCCATCTCCTCTGACATGGAGCTATTGGAAGTCTTCTACGCTCATACCATATCCCCAGTTTGCATAGCGATGATCACAAGCCTTGTATATGCGTTTTTCTTAGGGCGCATTTCACCTCTAGCAGCACTTGTAATGCTTATGGGTCACGCAGCCATCGCCATAGTTTTGCCAATGATATTCTCAAAACTGGCTGGAAGTGCTGCAGCTGAGACGAGAAGCTCACTTGCAAGGATTAACAACAGCTTTTTGGATTTACTAAGAGGCATTTCAGAAATAATTAGTTTTGCTTATCAAAAAGAAGCGGTGAAAAAGGTTAATGCGCTAAATGCTAGACTTAAAAGTAACCAAGATACACTAATTAGACAGCTTGCGGTACTGCTTGCGCTTGAGGACCTCTTTGAAGTTTTGGTGACTCTTCTAGTCTTCGTAGTCTTGTCAATGGCTGGAACAGCTGGCTCAGACATCTTCCTAGCAGCTGTTTTAACATACTTTAGTTTTGGCGCTGTTAGAGCCGTTTCACTTCTTGGCAATGGCCTTTCGCAAACGCTTGCCTCGGCTGACAGGGTTATGAAGATACTTGAAGAAAAGCCTATGGTTGAGGAAATTACTGATAAAGAAGACCTAAGTAAAAAAGCTATTGCTTCATACGAAGGTAATATAATTGAAGTAAATAGAATTACATTTGCGTATAAAGATGAAAAGATTTTGAATGATTTTACTTTAGCTATTAAAAATCATGAGTTTATCGGTGTTCAAGGTCCAAGTGGCTGCGGTAAATCGACTATGCTTAAGCTTATCATGCACTTTTGGAACCTTGATGCGGGCGAGATCAAAATCGCTGGCAAAAACATTTTGGATATAAATACGGCATCGCTTTACGAGAATCTTAGCTATATGACGCAAACAAGCGAGTTTTTCGAAGGCAGCATCAGAGATAACCTCTTGATTGCAAAGCCAGATGCGACTGACGAAGAGATTGAGGAAGCGCTACGCAAGGCATCTATACTTGATTATGTAAGCTCACTTAAGAACGGCTTAGACACATATATCAAGGAGCTGGGCGAGAACTTCTCAGGCGGCGAGCAGCAAAGGCTCGGTCTTGCGAGATGCTTTCTGAAAGACGCCGAAATTTATTTATTCGATGAGCCGACAAGCAATTTGGATGCGCTTAACGAGAGCATAATCTTGAACTCGATTATGAAGTATATGAAGGGAAAGACCGTGATTATGGTGAGTCATAGGGATTCGACGCTAAGGATATGCGATAAAGTGATTAAAATATAAATATAATAAATACATGGTGAACAATGATAAAAGAAAAAACATTTCCAATACTAAAAAATAAAATTCCCATCGACAAGGATAAGGAAGCAGCGAAAAAACTATTCGAAAAGAAAATATTTCTCTTGATGGCGGCCATTTACTGCGAAGATATGATTAGTGGCAGTAAAAAGTCCATCAGCAAATACAAGTTCGAAGAAGACATAGATGAGTTTATTCTAAACAGGCCAAAGCTTTGGAAATACAAGATAAACGATACTTACTACGAGCTGATCATGAAGGCCTTTAGACACACAGAGCGCTGCCCGCACTCCTTCTACAAAACCTTCTGTCACCAGTGCCCGACTACTTGTTACAAACTCACGGATTTAGAACAGATAGAGCCGATAATGAAGTACGCCGGCAGAAAAATTATTTTGAAGCATCCAATTATGGGACTAAAATTTGTGATAAATTTGATAAGGTCGAAAAATTTGATAAATAAAAACAAGGACAGAGAAAACTAATTCCCTGTCCTTTTGTATTGATAGATGTTTTTTCTTGTTGATTGGACGAAGTGGACTGACGAGACAAGCGGAATATACATGTTGTACAAGAGCATTGTACATCAAAAAGTGTTAAGTCCATGCACCAAGAGAACAAGTGTTAGCGATGTTCGATTGGCTATGCATGCCTTATGCCAGAGTTTACAAAGAGACGGAACGAAGTGAACGTCGATTTGATTAAACTTACGGCTTTTCCTTCGCTTGCTCGTCTACAAAAACTGATAATTTCTAAACTCGTTCTCCTGCGTGAGATTATCTAATATTTATTTTTCTTTAAATTAATTTTAACTTTACCTTATCTCTATTTGTTAAATACTCTTCCACATCAAACAAGTTTTTCTTATAATGATCTTCCAACAGCTTGTAATTCTTATGCTTCGTAATATCGAATTTATCAGACAAGAAATGTATTACTACTCTTAGATAAAAATATACCAATTTTAATAATCTCCGTCTAAGTAATCCTCAAGTTGATATTCTTTCCCATCAACTTCTATAAACCATGTGCTATAAGCATCTATATTTAAAGGATTATCATCAACAACATGAGTTTTATAATACTCTGTATATATACTATACACGAGATTCTTTCTTGTGTCATTCTTATCTATTTTCCCATTATAAAAAGATATATATACAGTAGATACTTTTGTATCTTTTTCCCAATATTTGCTTGCAATTTCATCCATGTGATTGGTATTTATGAATGGTTTTAATTTATCTATTACTTTTTTTACATCATTAATTTTAAAATTTTCAGATGTAACAAAATTAATATATAGGGATGGTCTTAAAAATTTTATTTGTATCTCATCTATTTTTTTATTTGATGACATCTCTTCTTTAAACAAATTAAACTCTTCACTTGTAACATTTTTTTCTTTAGAACAAGAAGTTATAAATATCAACACTATCATTAAAGTCACTATTATTAAATTTTTCCTGTTTTTATTTTTCATTTAACCTAACTCCATCTTTTCTTTGTAAATATTTCTCTACATCAAATACATTTCTCTTATACTCCTCAATCGAACTCCTAATCGATGCCGCCACTATCAGTGCTATATAATTCGCGATCTTCTCGTGGTCAACGTGCTTTCTCGAGTAAAAGTAGTCGATAATCATGTTGGCGATGGCGCCCGCATACATCTTACATAGAAAGTCCTTGAAGTCTGGGTCCAGGGCTATATCCATGTCATCTTCTGTCGTTTCAATCACTTTTAGCACTACCTCGTAGAAATCGTCGTAAAAAAAGTCCTTGAGCCCTTCTCTGCCGATCGAGTCGTAGGCGCAATTAAGTATATCCTGATTGCTCTCTATGTAGTCCATAACGAAGAGTATCGCCTCTTTGTGGTCCTTCTTTACGTCGAAGTTCTTCACGACGTGAACCGCCTCCTCCTCGAGCATCCACTTGAAGAGCTCTTCGATGCCGATGAAGTGGTAGTAGAAGGTCTTTCTGTTGACGTCGCAGTCCTTAACTATATCTGAAATTGTGATTTTGCTTAGGCTTTTCTTTTTCATTTGCTTTTTTAATGACTCTGCCAATTTTTTCTTGGTCATAGTCGAAATTTCTTCGTTTTTCATTGTATCACCACTTATATTATACCCGATTTATAATAATAGCTGTCATTTTTATACATATTTGACCATCAAATACAATAATTTTGTCCCATTTCACACAAGAACGTGTAAATTGACCAGTTTAACTTAGCTCATATCTGGCTATAATATGTACTAGATTAAAGAAAGGGGATAATTTTGTGAAAAAGATTTTTGCAAAACTTATTGAAAAGCCTAGGCTAATAGTATCGATCTTTGTGATTTTGCTAGTCTTTTCAATAGTTTCGTACCCGAAGATTCGGGTTAACTACAAGATTAATGACTACTTGCCAGAAAAGAGCGACTCGTCTGTCGCCATTGACAAGATGAAGGAAGAGTTTGACGAGGACATCTTTAACGTGCGCGTCATGCTTCCAAAGAAGGATATCAGCGAGGTTTTGGATACTATCAGCGCCATCAAAATGGTGGATGGCGTCAAAACTGTCAGCTGGCTAAGTGATTTCGAAGATGTGATGAAGCCCATGGACTTCATGGATCAAAAGCATCTAGATAGCTACTACAAGGACGGCTCTGCGCTTATAAACATTGCCGTGGATGAAGACAAAGCGATTGAATCGACTGAGGCAATCAGAGAGATTATAGGTGAAGAGGCGGCCATGACCGGCTCTACCGTGAATACCGCCATCGCTACGACTAACTCGGTTAATGAGATCATCATCGTAACTATCATCGGTGTGCTATTTACAATACTGATACTGATTTTAACGACTGATGCATGGATTGAGCCCGTCATCATCATGCTTTCGCTAGCGACTGCCATACTTATAAATGCGGGCACGAACATCATCTTCGGAGAGATTTCATTCGTGACAAACGCCGCGGGCAACATACTTCTACTCGCCGTGTCCATGGACTACACTGTCTTTGTGATGCATAGGTTTAAAGAGGAAAAGCTCAAGACGAATGACAAGAAGGTGGCAATGATTGAGGCGCTTGATGTGTCGTTCTCGTCGATACTTTCGTCGGCTCTGACTACCATCATCGGTTTCTTGGCCCTTGTCTTTATGCAATTTAAGATAGGTCCAGACCTTGGTCTAGCGCTTGCAAAGGGCGTATTCATCTCGCTTCTGACTGTATTTACGCTTGCACCCATCATTATTTTGCACTTTGATAAGTACATCGACAAAACTAGCCACAAACGCTTCATTCCAAGCTTTGACGGCTTCGCGCGCCACGTTTTTAAGCACAAAAGAGCTTACATCATAGTCTTCTTATTATTAATAGTGCCAAGCTTTTTAGCGGCGAGCAAAAACTCATACTACTTCGGCACTTCACACATCTTTGGCCCAGATACCAAGCTCGGCCAGGACAATATCGCCATCGAGGAAAAGTTCGGCGCTGAAGATAACTACGCGATCTTGGTGCCTATTGGTAACTTAGAAAAGGAAAGGCGTCTTTCTGATGATTTGAGGTCCATGAGCAAGGTTAAGAGCGTTATCTCTTATGTAGACATGGTTGGAGAGACGATACCGACTAGCTTTTTGGACGAGAGCGACCTAAAGAAGCTAAACTCTGATAATTATACTAGGATGATAGTTTCGGTCGACGCGGACTTCGAAGGCGAAGACACTTACAAGCTCATCGACGATATCAAGGCCGCGATAAGTAAGTACTACGGCGAATACTACCTACTTGGCGAAGGCGTATCGACTTATGACCTTAAAAACACTGTAACAGCGGACATGACTACCGTTAATATCATAGCCATCGCCGCCGTATTTATAGTTTTGTTGCTTACAGAAAAGTCTCTTAGTTTGCCTATACTCTTGGTTGCAGCCATCGAGACAGCTATATATATAAACATGTCGGTGCCTTACTACCGCTCATCAAGCGTCTTCTACATCGCCTACCTGATCATTTCGTCAATACAGCTTGGGGCGACAGTCGATTACGCGATACTTTTGAGCGAGAGATACCTTGAAGAGAGAAAGTCCTTGAACAAGGCGGACGCAGCCATTAACACAGTGTCAATGACGGCCGTTTCGATACTGACTTCAGCTACCGCGATGATAGTTGTCGGCATATTGCTAGGAAAGTTCTCAACTCACGGCCTGATCTCGCAGCTGGGCTACCTGCTTGCGATAGGAACGACAGCTTCACTAGTCATAGTGCTCTTCGTTTTGCCGGGCCTACTATATAGTCTCGACGGACTTATTCAAAAAACTACGAAAAACATAGAATTTGTTAATTAAGAAAGGTGATATTATGGATAAAAAGAAAAGATTATTCGCGGGCGTTTTGTGCCTCGTAATGATATTTATGGCTACGGCGCCCATCTTAGCAGCGAGTGATAATGCGAAGGAAGAGGTTATCTACGCTAGTTTAGGAAGCGATGGCGAGGTCAATAGCCTTAGCATTGTGAATATTTTTGGTAAAGGCGCTAAGGAAGACTACGGACGCTACACTAAGGTCAAGGCCTTAAACTCAGAAGCTTCTGTGAAGATGAACGCTGATAAAATCACATTTGCCAGCGATAAAGATAGGTTCTACTACCAAGGCGACATGGACGACAAGACTCTTCCTTGGCTAATTAGCGTAAAATATTACATCGATGGCAAAGAAATGAGCGCTGACGAGATCAAGGGCAAGTCAGGCGAGGCCGAGATCAAACTTAGCATCAAAGAAAACCCTGCCATGGACAAGGAGTTCTTTGAAAAATACACACTTGAAGTCTCGACTAAACTCGACACAAAGAAGTTTAAGAACATATCTTCAGACAAGGCCTCTCTTGCAAATGAAGGCGAGATGAAGCTTATAAACTTTATCGCTCTTCCAAACACAGGGCTTGAAGCAAGCATAAACGCTGACGTAGAAGACTTTTCATTCGAAGGCTTCTCCATCAATTGTCTTGATTTAAAACTTAACATCGACCTTGAAAGCCTTGGACTTGAGGAAAAGGCAGACGATTTGAAGAGCGCGAGCCAAAAACTTAAGGACGCGAGCTACAAAATCAATAAAAATACAAAACCCCTTGCCAATGGCGCAAGAGATATAAAGGCGTCGTACGATAAGCTTGAGGGCGCAAACAGAGCCTACATCGAGAAGAGCGTAGAAGTTTTTGATGGCGTAGCAAAACTTGATGCTGGGCTTGAAGCCATTGACGCAAAGTCTGATGAATTAAAGGTCGCTTCAAAGAGCGTGGAAGATGGTCTTGAGAAGATCGCTTTACTTGCGCAAAATGACAAGAACATGGCCCAAGCCATTGCCATGATAAAAGAATCATACAAAGCCTTTGACGCAGGACTTAATGAATACGTGAGCGGAGTGAATGAAGCTCTCAAGTCAAGCAAAATGCTAAACGCAGGCGCAACAGCCATGAGCGCAAAAGCAATTGAGCTAATAAGCGCAAACTCTAGTATGACTAAGGGCATGGCGAGCTTCACGAAGAGCCTCTCAGACTACCTAGTCGCTACAGACAAGATTACAACAGGCTTTACGAAGCTATATGACGAGATAAGAACTAAAGAAAATGAAGTTAAGGACAAATTCGTGAAGAATGACAGCGCTAGCACTTATGTGAAGTCATTCGCTTCAGAGAAAAATGAAAACGTTAGATCCGTGCAATTCGTGCTAAAAACAGAAAAAGTGGAAGAAGAAGTCAAAGAAGAAGTCCACGAAAAGAAAGTAGACGAAAAGAAAAACGTCTTTAAGAAGTTTACAGAACTCTTTAGTAAATAGATTTAATTTATATATACTTGAAGGCAAGTCCTTCCAGATAAACCTCTCAAAAATAAAGGATAGAGAAAAGCAAAATCTCTATCCTTTGTTTTATGTGTTGAATTATTTGATTAATAGACAGTCTTATTAAAAATGGATACACAATAAAAGTGTATCCATTGAAATATTAAACCAAATTTTTACCACGTGTCAATTAATTATTCAATACTCTATATCTCTTCGCTCGAGCTTAGTTCGAAGAGAGAGTCGATGGATGGGACGAAGTTTAATTCCTTAATTATCTTGTAAAACAGTTTTTATAAATTTATCATCGCTTAACCCTTAGTTTGCAGATAAAACAAGATGATTTGACGTTGTGCAGAATTTTTTGGAGTGAGGTGTGCAAGTGCACTCCGCAGCGACAAAATAATTCGAAACTAGTCAAAGGGCTTGTTTTAGCGCGAAATAAGTTTGGCGTTCTTAATAATAGCTAGCGGAAACGGAATTTCCTCTGAATTATATACAGCCAATTCTCCCTCAACCGTTACCTCTTCCTTATCTTTCGGATATTTTGCGTTTTTATCCTCTAATATATACTGAAGGCCTTGTTGGCAGCAGGCTTGTCTATCGTTGATAAGGACGTAGTGATCGATGCCGGATGTATCTGTTGTCTCTAGATCTGTTGAGATGCCTTGTAGCTTGATCTTAACGCCTTCGAAGCTCTTTGGGTCTTCGGCTATCATGGCGACGATGACGTAGTTCATGTCTAGGTCATTGCCTGTTAAATCATAGTATTGGCCGCTTTCGTTTGCGTTTTCGCTTTCATCAGCACTATCATTTGTATCTGGGTTAATATTTTCATCAGAATTTTCATTTGTATCAATATTTTCATCTGAATTAGCATTTTCGTCTGAGTCAATATTTTCGTCTGCATCATCATTTTCAGTATTGGCATCAGCATTATCAGCATTTTTAGCTTTGGAGCTTTCTTTCATCTTGTTCACTGTCTCGTTGACGGTGCTATTGGGCATATAACGGTATATAACTTTTTTGTTTGTGAAAAATGCGAGTATCAAGACCAAAATCAAGGCCCCGACTATCCTCAAAATTCTCTTCCTTGTTTTATCCACGTTTCACACCTCCTACTATTGACATAATTATGAATATGACGAGATTCATCACGACGATTGTCGAGCCGACTGGCGTCGAAGCAAGTATTGCAAATATCGCGCCGCCAAGTGCTGAAATAAGCGAGATTATTGCCGAGGCGACGGCTATCTTTCTAAATGAATGGAAAACTTTCATCGCTGAAACTGCTGGGAAGACTATGAGTGCTGCGACTAGAAGTGAGCCCACGAGCCTGATTGCAAGTGTGATCACGACTGCGACGACCATTGACAAGACTGTGTTTAGCCTTTCGACTTTGATGCCTGAAGCGCATGCGAGGTCTTCGTCGAAGACTGTGATGTATATTTCTTTATAGTAGTAGATGAAGAAAAGTATCACGAGTATCGAGAGTGCCACGGATGTGATGACGTCTAGCTTTGTGAGTGTCAGGATGGATGTCGATCCGAAAAGTATTGTGCACACGTCAACTAAGACGTTTGGGCCGACTCTGAAGACGTTCATGACTAGGTAGCCCACTGCGAGTGCCGAGACTGAAACCATTGCGATGGCTGCGTCTGAGATGATTTTCTTGGAATTATTTCCTTGGAGTAGTATTAGCGCGAAAAATATTGTCATAGGTAGTGCTAGGACTAATTTTTGCGTAAAGCCAATGGCTGTCGCGATTGATAGGGACGCGAAGGCGACGTTTGAAAGTGAATTTGCGATGTAGGAGTAGCGTTTCAAAACGAGTATCACGCCCAAAAATGCTGACGCGAGCGCTATGAGTGAGGCGCAGACTAGTGCGTAGCGCACGAAGGGGTAGCCTAGGTAGAAGGTGAATTTGTTAATTAAGTCCATCTTTTTTGCCTCCTTCCTCGTAAATCGCGCGGCTGCCGTCAAGCTTAAGTACTTTGTTTGCATATTGTGTAGCTCTTTGGCTGTCGTGCGAGACCATGATGATGGCTGTGCCACTTGCGTTTATCTTTTCGAGCATCTCATAGAGGCTTCCTTGCGCCTCTGGGTCGAGGCCGGCAAGCGGCTCGTCGAGTATAAGTAGCTTCTTTTCTTCTACGAAGCTTCTTGCGAGCAAGACTCTCTGCCTTTGTCCGCCTGATAATGAGGAAAAGCGCCTGTCTTTGAGATTTGCTATGCCAAAATTATCAAGGCATTCAAGTGCTCTCGCCTTTTCTTCTTTTGTGTAGAAAAATCTTTTTTTGATCTTAAAGCCGGATAGAACGAGCTCCATCACTGAAGTCGGAAAATCGGCTGCAATTGAGAGGATCTGCGGTAGGTAGGCGATTTCGTCTTTTGAAATGCCATCTAAAACTATATCCCCCGATATTTTCTTATTAAGGCCCAAGATGGTTCTGATCAGGCTCGATTTGCCTGAGCCGTTTTCGCCTAGGATGACGATGTAGTCACCATCTGAGACCTCTAGGTTTATAAAGTCACTTAGGACTTGACCTTTGTAGCCAAATCCTAAGTCTTTTAGTATTAATTTCATTAGTTTAACGCCTTCTTTAAAGCGTCTAAGTTCATTTGCATGTAGTCAATGTATGTCTTGCCGTCATTTGAACTAGCATTTTCCATGGATGTCATCTCGATGATGTCTTGGTCCTTTGCCTTGCTTGAGTTTTTCACTGTGTCAGCGATTTTGCCATCTGAACCAGCTAGCTTAATTATGTGCTTTATATTAAGCTCGTCCACTTTTTGTGCTAGGAAGCTGATAGTTTCAAAGCTTGCTTCGCTTTCAGCTGAGCAGCCAACAAAGGCAGCGAAGTAATCAAGATCAAGGTCACTTACTAAGTAGCGGAATGGGAATCTATCCGCAACTAAGATAGTATCTTGCTTTGCAGCCTTTCTCATCTCGTCAAAATCATTTTGAAGCGCATCAAGTTTTGCTGCGTATGCTTCGTAATTTTTCTTGAATGTATCAGCGTTTTTTGCATCGATTTCGCAAAGAGCGTCAGCAATTGCCTTTGAAATAGTTTTTGCGTTCTTTACAGATAGCCAAACGTGTTCATCGTATTCTATTTCTTCGTGTTCGTGATCATGTTCGTGGTCATGTTCATGGTCGTGGTCGTCGTGGTCAGCATCTTCATGTTCATGGTCTTCATCGCCATGTTCGTGGTCGTGATCTTCATCCCCATGTTCATGCTCATGATCGTGTTCCATGCCTTCTTTTACTTCCTCTTCCTTAACAGCGTCACCTAAAATTTCAAGCATGTTAAGCACCTTGGCATTAGGCGCTTGTTTTGCTGCATCTGGAGCCCATTCGTCCGATTCACCGCCAACATACAAGAACAGATTTGATTTAGCAATCTTTTCGATGTCTTGAGCGGAAGGCTCGTAATTGTGTAGACTTACGCCATTGTCAGTAAGGTTAGTGACCTCTACGTCAGTACCTTCAGTGATATTCTTCACCCAATCATATGCTGGGAATGTGTTTGTTACAACGCTTACAGCGTCTCCGTCCTTTTCTACGCTGTCTGCTTTTTCAGCTGGAATAGCCTCAGGAGCTGGTTCGTCAGCCACTTCTGGCGCTTTATTTGAATTGCATGCCACTAGCAAAACGACTGCTAGTAGGCAGGCTATTAATTTATTTATATTTTTCATTTTAATCTCCTTTATATATTTTGTATATTTTGTATATATTTTGTATATTTTGTATATTCTACCGTTTATTAAATTTTGCCGTTATTATATAAAAAGAGATCTTTAATTGTTCATGCGCACCATAAGCTCGACTGGTGTCTTCGCCATATCCATAGTCATGGTAATGGTGATGAGCTTTATAAATACTAGTACTGCGAGCATGACTTGGGCTGCCGCGCGCGAATGGTTTAAGTGCTTTTCTAGGTCCGAGACCATATCCATGAAGCGGCAGATTGGGCAAGATGTGCGCTTGCAGACGTGGAAGGCGCTTGTGGCCGCGACGAAAAAGCTTAGTAGCGAGAATGCGACTAAGATGATGCAAAGTATTGATAATAGTTTTTTGATACGCTTTGGCATGTGGCCCTCCTTTTTTACATGCCTTATTATATAGCAGGGTTAATAGAAAGTCAATTTATATTGATTAAAATATATATGTAAAATTGTTTATACAACGTACGTAAAAAAAGAGAGCCGCAGCCCTCTTTAAAATAATTCTTCGTCAAATTCCACCGTCTCACCATTTTTATACTCATTCAAAACATCACGTTTTAATTTTTTCACCGAAATTGGCATGTTTTTTTTAATTCTTTTAAACTCATGAACTAGCTCTTCGCCTTCAAGACCTTCCTCAATAAGGTCTTTCATAATTAAATCATCAAACATCTCATCAACACTTTTATAAGTTTTGCCAATGGTCTTGTCCTTCTTCATCGCTTCAACTTCTTTTATAGCCTCGATAGTCTCAGCATTTGGAGCTTCATTTTGAATTTTATTTTTCTTGTCAATAGAATTAGTTTTAGTCTTTTTATTCATAATAGATCTCCTTTTCTTTTCAGAATTTTATCTATTTTCTCAATCGAGCCAAGCCAATAATTTTGTAGGAAAATTTGATGGATTGTGCGAAATGGAGCTTCGAGGCAAGCGGAATGTATAGTCATACCTGAGCATTGCCGAGAAGCGAATGAGCGCAAGGCGCAAATTTAACACAAAATTATAAACCCAGATTAGGATCAACCTCAAAAGCAAGATCCAGCCCCTGCTTATTCTTCAAAAATTCCAAATAGCCCTGTGCCCCTATCATCGCGGCATTATCTGTAGTATAAACGGCCTTCGGGTAATATAGCTTAAAGCCATGTGCCTGCTCTTCTTTAGCTAGCGCCTCGCGTAGCGCCTTATTATTCGATACGCCGCCCGCAAGTACTATCTTGTCATAGCCGAGCTCATCTTTCAAATCGACTGCCTTCTTTGCGAGTACATCGACTGCGGCCTTTTGAAATGAGGCTGCGACGTCGGCTTTATTCACTTCTTGACCCCTTTGCTCTTCGTAATGAAGATAATTCAAGACCGCTGTTTTTAGTCCTGAGAAACTAAAGTTGTAGTCGCCCGACTTCATCATAACTCGCGGAAGCTCGATGGCATCTGGATTTCCTTCCATAGCAAGCTTCTCTATCTCTGGTCCACCTGGATACGGTAGTCCCAAGGCTCTGGCGACCTTGTCAAAGGATTCGCCCGCTGCGTCATCAAGTGTCCTGCCGACCAAGTCATAGTCGTAGTAATCCTTCATATTGACAAGGTAGGTGTGACCGCCTGAAACGACTAGCGAGACGAACGGCGGCTTCAAGCCCTCTGTAGTTATGTAATTTGCTGCGATGTGGCCCTTCATGTGATTGACTGGCACTATCGGCACATCCATTGACATCGCTAAGGCCTTTGCAAATGACACGCCAACAAGCAGGGCTCCGATCAGTCCCGGTCCCCTCGTTACAGAGATAAATTCTATTTCGGATAAGTCAGTTTTTGCCTCAGCTAGTGCCTCTTCCAAAACTGCCGAAATCGCTTCGATGTGCATTCTTGACGCAATTTCAGGCACTACGCCCCCGAATTCTCTGTGCGTTGCTATTTGCGTTGCTATAACATTTGACAAAACTTCCAAATCGTCCAATATGGCGATCGATGTCTCATCGCATGAACTTTCTATCGCTAAATGTTTCACTTTCTCCTCCACATAATCGCCGCATCTTCACCATGGTAATAGTTTTTGCGGACGCTTTCCTTTTTAAAATCGTATTTTTCATATAAGCTTATCGCTTTAAAATTGCTTTCCCGAACTTCTAGGGCAATGGCCTTGCCTTCCGCTTCCTCAATCGCATGGGTCAATAGCCTTGCTCCTATGCCCTTTCCTCTCATTTCTTCCGAGACCGCTATGTGCATCAGGTCTGCCTCGTCATATAGAATCTTGATGTCTACAAAGCCTTGCACGGCTCCCTCTTCGTCCACGTATACAAAGGCCTTGGAGCTATCGCTTTTTAGCTCGCTCTCGACGACGCCAATGGTCCACGGATCGTCTGTCTTTGACAAAATCTCGTATATGGCCCTCGCGTCATTAGGCTTTGCCCGTCTAATCACTTTTTATCTTCCTCGGCTTGCGATGACTTCATATATATAGGTATCGCGCCATATCTATCTTCGGCTGTCATCTCGTCCAAGTGGTCTATAACGTAGTCAAGGACTTCCTTGGCGATGGGTTCGTTCTCTCTATAAACTCCAGAAATTACATTAGCCCCAAACTTTTCCTTATATTTTCCATAGAAATCGCCCGGCATAATGACAGTGCCTTCAAGTCCATTAACGAGGCTAATTAGCTCATCAAGCGTGTAAATCCCTTCGTCCTTTAGCATCTCAAATTGATTTTCATAGCTATAAAGCGCCGCGAAGGCTCTATCGCGTCTCGCGTCAATCGCTGGAACTATGTATTTAAGCCCCTTGTAGCGATAGCTCATCGCCTTAAGCGAAGACACGGTGTAAATTGGCTTATCGTCCTTGAAGCTAAAGGCCTTAATCATGGCGGCGGCTATCCTAAGTCCTGTGAAGGAACCGGGTCCCTTCGAAACGGCAAAGGCATCGATCTCGTCCACTTTTAGACCAAAGATGTCTAAAATCTCCTTGGCCATCAGGGCAAGCTTTTCGGAGGCGCTTCTGTCGTATGAAACGTTGAACTCGCCTCTCACAACGCCGTCAACTGCAAGCGCCGCGCTTATATATCTACTTGAACTGTCTAAACTTAAAATCTTCATATTACCTCTAATAATCAAAATTTGTTTCTAAAATTCGGCTCTCGCCGTCCTTAATTAGGCTTATCTTTTTCGCGTCTTTGAACTCATTTTCAATCACTTCAGGCCACTCAATTAGGCTCACTGCGCCACTATCGTATAGGTAGTCATCCAGTCCAAGCGTATCTATGTCGATGGACTTTGTTAGTCTATATAGGTCGAAGTGGTATATCGCCACGCCCTCTGCCTTATAAACGTTCATTATGGCGAAGGTCGGGCTTGTTACGTAGTCATCCGAGCCAAGCGCTTTGACTATGGTCTTGGTGATGGTCGTCTTGCCGGCACCCATTTCCCCTTTTAAAAGAATAATGTCGCCTATATCAATTTTCTTCGCTATACGCTCGGCGGCGCGCCTTGTATCATCCAGTGTTTTCAGTACTTCTCTCATATTACGCCTCCCTCACGTGATCAAGGTAGGCGTATATAAACTTGTCGATGTCGCCGTCAATGACTTTTTGCACTTCGAAATTCTCCACATCTGTCCTATGGTCCTTGACAAGCATGTATGGATTGAAGATATAAGAGCGGATTTGCGAGCCCCACGCAATCTGTGAGTAGTCGCCCGTAAGCTCATCTATGGTCTTTTTGCGTTCCTCTTCCTTCAGCTGAACAAGTTTGCCGTACAAAATACGAAGGGCTACCTCTTTATTTTGCTTTTGGCTCCTTTCGTTTTGGCAAGTTGCGACCACACCAGTCGGTATGTGCGTGATACGAACCGCTGAATCAGTGGTGTTTACGGATTGGCCGCCAGCACCTTGTGAGCGGTAGTAGTCTATCTTTAAATCCTCTTCCTTTATATCTATCACAATATTTTCATCTATATCAGGGAAGACGTCGACCGAGGCAAAGCTTGTGTGCCTCTTCTTTTGCGCGTCGAAGGGCGATATCCTAACAAGTCTGTGAACCCCGCGCTCCGCCTTTAAAAAGCCATAGGCGTAGGCACCTAAAACCTTGAAGTAAACGCTTCTTATGCCGCCCTCGGTGTCCGCTAGGTAGTCGATGACCTCAAGCTTGTAGTCATGATCCGCAGCCCATCTCGTATACATGCGGTAGAGCATCTCCGCCCAGTCTTGAGCGTCGGTGCCGCCAGTACCTGCGTGTATCGAGACGACCGCGCCATTCTTATCATATTCGCCGTCAAGTAGCGTTCTCACCTTGAGTTCTTCGAGCGCCTTGTCTATTGACTCCGCTAAATCATGTAGAGCCTTGTAATTATCAGGCCTTTCCTCTTCGTATAGCTCGATATAGACGCCCATGTCCTCAAGATTTGATCCTATCTCCTCGTAGCTATTTAGAGGCGTAGTAACGTCCTTAAGCTCGTCTATCACTATATCTGCGGCGTCCTTATCGTCCCAGAATGACGGCTCAGCCATCTTCCTCTCAAGCTTCGTCTTAGTCTCTCTTAGACCATCAGCGTCAAAGATAGTCCCCTAACTTGATGTATCTCTCATTAAAATTCGCGTAATCTTCCTTATACTCTTGTAATGTCTTCATTACTCATTCCTTCCACAGCAGTTTTTGTACTTCTTGCCGCTTCCGCATGGGCAAGGATCGTTCCTGCCAACTTTTTTAGTTTTTCTAACGTATGGCTTCTTCTTTTCGTCAGAACCCGCGCCTTCAAAACCTTCCTTTATATTCTTATTTTGCTCTCTTCTCTTAACCTTGCTTGGATCTTCAACGTGGAATAAAATCCTTAAAGTGTCTTCCTTGATCGCTTCATTCATCGCCTCGAACATGTCAAAGCCTTCAATTGCGTAGGCCCTAGCAGGGTCCTCTTGCGCCATGGACCTAAGTCCAATACCTTGCTTCAACTGATCCATCGCGTCGATGTGATCCATCCACTTGTCGTCAACAACTTGTAGAAGCACGATTCTCTCTATCTCTCTGAACTTTTCAGGAGTAAATTCATTTTCCTTCGCTTCGTATTTTTTAAGCGCGTGCTCTGTAAGCATGTCAATTAGCTCATCCTTGAGAATGTCCTTAGTGTTTAGACCCTTAATGTCTTCCATATCTATATCGAAAATGGCCTTAAGGTGCATGAATAAGCTCTTGAAGTCCCAATCGCCACAGTCTTCCTTTTCAAAAGTCATGGTATTTACAAAACCCGCTATGACATCCTTGATCATGGCAGTGATATTGTCCCTAAAATCAGCGCCTTCAAGGAGTTTCTTTCTCTCAGCGTAGATGACTTCCCTTTGCTTGTTCATTACGTCATCGTACTTAAGAACGTGCTTTCTGATACCGTAGTTGTTTCCTTCGACCTTTCTTTGAGCCGACTCAATCAGCCTTGTCAATACTGGCGATTTTATCGAGTCGCCTTCAGGCATCTTCATCATGTCGATGGCGTTTTTAAATCTGTCGCCGCCAAATAGACGCATTAAGTCGTCTTCAGCCGATATATAGAATGTCGATGAACCGGGGTCACCTTGTCTGCCGGCACGGCCACGGAGTTGGTTGTCGATACGTCTTGACTCGTGTCTTTCAGTACCGATGATGTGTAAGCCGCCTGCATCAATAACCTTAGCCTTTTCCTCTTGAAGTTCCTTCTTATATTGTTCAACGTATTCGTCGTATTCTTTTCTGTTCTTTAGAATTTCAGCATCCTTAGTGTCCTCGTGCGAGTCAACTTGCGCCATCTCTTCCTCAGATAGACCCTTTCTTCTCATCGCTTGCTTTGCCATAAACTCAGGGTTACCGCCTAAGATGATGTCGGTACCACGGCCCGCCATGTTAGTCGCTATCGTAACTTGACCCAAACGGCCCGCTTGAGCAACTATCTCCGCTTCTTTGTCGTGGAACTTCGCGTTTAAGACCTCATGCTTGATACCAGTCTTTTTAAGTAGCTTCGATAGCTCTTCAGACTTTTCTATGGATATAGTTCCGACTAGAACCGGTTGTCCAGTAGCGTGTCTAGCCTTGATATCATCAATAACAGCTCCGAATTTCTCAGCCTCAGTCCTATAAATCTCGTCAGGATTATCTTGTCTGATAACAGGCTTGTTAGTCGGTATCTCAATAACGTCCATGTGGTAGATGTCTTGGAATTCCTCCTCTTCAGTCTTTGCAGTACCAGTCATACCCGAAAGTTTTTTGTACATTCTAAAGTAGTTTTGGAAAGTAATAGTCGCCAAAGTCTTCGACTCGCTCCTAACCTCAAGACCTTCCTTCGCCTCAATCGCTTGATGTAGACCATCCGAGTAGCGTCTACCAAACATCAAACGGCCAGTAAACTCGTCAACGATGATGATCTCGCCATCTTTCACAACATAGTCCTTGTCCTTCTTCATAAGGCTCCTTGCCTTCATCGCTTGATTAATATGGTGAATGATCTCCATATTCTCAATGTCAGAAAGGTTTTCCACCTTGAAAAATTCCTCCGCCTTCTTAGTACCAAGCTCTGTTAATAGCACAGAACGGTCCTTTTCGTTGACAACGTAGTCCTTAGTCTCTTCCTCCTCTTCCTCTTGCTTAACAAACCTGTCAAGAGGGTCCACGTGCTCGTCAGGGTCTTGCACCCTAACCGATAGACGTGATACAAAAGTCTTCGCAAGCTCATAAAGATCAGTAGATTTGTCACCTTGACCAGAAATTATTAATGGTGTTCTCGCCTCATCTATTAATATGGAGTCCACTTCGTCGACAATCGCGTAGTTTAGCTCCCTTTGCACCATATTTTCTTTGTAGATAACCATGTTGTCCCTTAAGTAGTCAAAACCGAATTCGTTGTTAGTACCATAAGTTATATCAGATGCGTAGGCAATCTTCCTATCTTCCTTAGGCATGTCGTGCACAATGCAGCCAACAGATAGACCAAGATATTCAAAAACCTTGCCCATCCAGTCCCTGTCACGCTTAGCAAGGTAGTCGTTTACAGTAACGATGTGCACGCCCTTGCCCTCAAGCGCATTTAAGTAAGCCGGCATAGTCTCAACCAAAGTCTTACCTTCACCAGTTTTCATCTCAGCGATGCGGCCTTGATGCAAAATGATGCCGCCCTCGACTTGCACCCTGTATGGCGTCATGCCTAGAACCCTCTTCGAAGCTTCCCTAACAGTCGCAAACGCCTCCGGTAAAATGTCATCAAGCGTTTCGCCGCCCTTAAGTCTTTCCTTTAATTTATTAGTATTATCCTTTAATTCCTCGTCCGATAGCTTCGAGTAAGAATCCTCCAAAGCCATAACCTCTTCAACTTGTGATTTGTTCTTTTTAATAGCCCTATCCGAAGTAGAGCCAAATATTTTTGAGAATAATCCCATCTTTTCACCTTCTTTAAATTACTTCACCCTTTATTATACCTTATTTGAGATGAAATTACAAGAACTTGGAAAATATTTTATGAGTAATAGCCCTCACCACGTGCATGGCCTTGCCCCTTCGATTGATTTTGCTTGGCAAATGGCGGGCAGATGGTATACGCCGTGCAAATGGTGTATGACGGGCAGATGGTGCATAGACTTAACTGTATAAATGTACTCAAGCATTACACGAAGTAAATTTCTTCACATACACCGTTAGTTTGCAGAGCACTTGGATGAGATTGGCGTTGTACAGAATTTTTTGGAGCGAGTCGTATAAACATACGTCGCAGCGACAAAAGAATTCGAAACTAGCCAAGATCGCCAAGTGAATGCAAAATAACAAAAAAGAGAGCCCATAGCCCTCTCATAAACTATTTAATATTCAATTCCTTCTTCAAACCCTCAGTCAAAACCCTTGAGAAGTTAATATTCTTATTCTTAGCAAGCGCCTCAAGCCAAGTTGGTAGCGTCACCATCTTATTTTTGTAAACTTCCTTCACCAAAGAGAATTGATAAGGCAAGTAAACATTGACATAGACAGCTAAGTCGCCTTCTTTAAGATCAAGCTCATTCATATTAATGTCGTCTGGGTACTCAGTTTTTTCCTTCTCTTCATCGTATAGGCAAAGTGCAATGACCTCTTGTGCGTATCTTATGCCCTCTTCAAAAGTGTCCGAGCAAGTATAAGCGCCGTCAATGGCAGGCACGTCAATAGAGTAGCCACCATCACTTTCTTTGCTAAAAATAGCTAAATATGTTACACTATCTTGTTTTTTCATGTAAACACTCCTTTAACAAGTGATAATATTTACAAGACTATTATAACATATGTTAAACATTTGTCAATAGTTTTCAGTCGCTTACAAAATGTAGCCATCTCACCCCCCCCCCCCCACACACATAAAAAATAATCGCATATCAAATTGATATGCGACATAGTCATTAATTCTGTGTATTGCAACTTGCTGCAAGTTAAATTTTCTATTTTGACTTCATAAAAAGCTCTATTTCACTGGGTTTACATCATAAATCTATCCAAATAAATCATACATGTGCAACTTGCTGCAAGTTAAATCAAGCCCAAAAAGGAATATACTTCATATATCTCGGTGCTGTATTTTTATCAACAGGCTTAATAAGTTTTACTTCCAAAGTATCTTTAATAATTCTCGACGCTTTATATCTATCTTTATCATTTATATCAAATAAATCTCTAAGAGCATTATTTGTTACACACTCTCCATTAACATATAGAAAACAGGCTTGCATATAACAAGTTCTTATTCTATCTTCTTTACTTATCAAATCAAATGGAGCCTTCAGATATAAAGTTACTTTTGTAAATCTATCACTTTGATTTTCAATCTTAGGAGCAAGCATAGAATTTTTACTTGTAGCATATATTACTTTATCAAAGCCACTGCCTCTTTCTTCACAAATCCCACACTTATGCATGAATCCAGCAAGATTTTCATTCCTTGAAATCGGAACCGTATCTACAATACGATCTATTGAAACTAGTGGAGAACCAGCATTTGAAAATTCTATTCTATCCTTAAATAATTCAACCATCGGATTTGTACCTTTTTGTTCTATAGCTTGATGAATCATAATATTAGCAATCAGCTCACGTATAGCTATCTCTGGATAAGCAAACTTTGTTTTTCTTATAGATTTTTCAATTATTTCTTCCTGTGGAATGATAGTCAACACATATTCTACAATTTTATCATATGCTATTGCATATCCTTCACTAAATACTTTTTCTCTTATCGTGTCAAGTCTATTGTTCTCTTTGTACCAAATTACTCTTATAGACTTGTGCGATAGCCCCTCAAAGCTATTCAAGTCTTTAGAAATAAGTAATGCTCCCAAGTTAGTAATATCATAGTTCCCTGCATCATTTTTTCTTATAAATTTTTCATTAGTAAAATCATCCAATATCTTATTTTTATTTTCTGGTAGTGCAAATCCCACCTTGTCATAATATCCTGACACATTAAATAAGTTTAATACTTCATTAAACGAAATATTATCTTTTGCATTTCTTAATTCAAATGGAGTTGCATCAAATGCTTTCCATAAAGCTCTCTCTTTATCAGGAAACTCTTTCAAGTTCTTTTTGTTTGTTCCAATTCTAATATACTCTTCATTAGAAAACTTAATAGGTTGTTTTTCTGCACATGGAATCTCAAGCAAGGTTACATTTTTATCATCAATTTCTGTTTCATAAAATCTGAAATCTATTCTTGGATTTGTCATTCGAGATAGCCATGCTTCTAGTTCTTCTGAACCTTTTTTACTATTCCTATAATCAAATGTAGTTCCTAAAATTTTATGTGTACTATCATCAACACCCCAAATCAAATAGGCTTTAGGTCTTCCACATAAAGTCGCAGCATTTCCAAGAGCGGAAATATACTCTCCTATCATCTGAGGTTCACAATTATTGTGTTTAAATTCAACCCATTCTGTTTCATATGGTAAAGAAATCAACTCTCTGATTAAATTTTTAATATAATCTTGATTTTTTATTGCCATCTTCTTAATTCTCCTAACAATAACAAATAAGTTACTTATATTATAACATTTTTAGGGTATTTTTTCCACTCTAAAATTACTTGCCTATTACTTACAAAATGTAAGCACCTCACTTTTCCCCCACACACACACAAAAGAGAGCATATCATTTTGATATACCCTCTTCCTAATTACCTGCACTATTTTATTTTATCGACATGAGTATCAACTAAAATAGAACCTCTGTACTAGTTGTGATTATCTTAGCGGAATCCATCGCGTTAACCTCGCTGCCATCCTTATTCACAATAAGTTTCTTCTCAACGATACCAGCAAAAGCATTCTTCACAGCATCAGCGTCAAGACCCTCAGCAGGGTTTTGTAAACTCATGTTGTAAGCCTTACCATTCGCGCATTTGAACTTCATTTGTAGTCTCTTCATCATCTCACCCCCTTTCTAAAAATTCCCAAACACTATAACGAAATTACAGTGATCTTCTCAAGCTTAGTAATCTCCTTAGCTAAAAGCGTTCCAAACGCAGTTCTAAACATGCCAAGGTCTTCTTTGCTCGCATCCTTATTGATGTAGTTAACAGTTCTAGAGTAATTTCTCTTAGATCCGTCGCTGCCTTCACCAGTGAAGTACACCTTTACACTAATCTTATCCATCATCTCACCCCCTTCCGTGGGCCCTTGCCCTACACTTAATATATACAAAATCATGATATTATTTCCCATACATTGTCTAACCATAATTATGGAAATGGTGCAGCCAAACGTCCAATTGCACATCCATATGTCCAAAAATTGCATCAGTTTCCAAAATTTACGCACGAGATTGCGTTTGCCATGCCAATGGTCTTGCAGATATAATCGTCTTAACAATAGAGAAAGGAGAAAGACAGATGCAAATCAACTACGACAAAGTTGCGATGGAATACCAGTCGAGTGGACGAGTCGATCCCGTGGCAATGGAGAGGCTCAAACCCCTCATGATCACGATGATTAAGCGCTACTACCCGAACTTTAAAGAGTGGGACGACCTCATGCAAGAACTTAGAGTCATAACACTCGAGGCACTACTGGACTTCGATCCCGCACATGGCGCACACGCACTCGCACACATACAGTCACGCATGAAATACCATTTGCTCGGTAAGTATAAAAAACAAGTCGTCACCACCCCACTAGACGATGCCTTTTTAATAGAAGACGAGACCAGCATGGACGACTTCGAGGCACTATTCTACAACGACACACTCGGCGAAGTCTTTAAGGAGCTCACATACGAAGAAGAAAAGCTCATCTATTTAAGGTATTATACAGAGATGAACTACGAAGACATCGGCCGCGCACTAGGCTTTTCAAGAAACACCGCAGCAAGAAAGATAAACGCCCTCTTGAAAAAGCTAAGGCGCCTATATAAAAAGCAAAATAAACATACACCTAAAGTATGATTTTTAAGAAATTTCCATGAAAATGGTAAAAATTAGAACAAAGCTATTGACATAGCATGTATAAAAGACTATAATAGACTTAGTAATTAGGAGGTATAATATGAACACAAATAAGTCGTTGGCAGCCTTGATACCAGCTTATGATAAAGATGGAATGAACACGACGGTTGCCATATACGAGGACATGAGTGCAGAGAATTTGCACGTATCAATCAGAACAGCCATCTCGAGACTGTTTCAGGAGAAATTAGCAGACGAAAAAGGCTACAAAAAGTGGGCCAAGACCATCGCCAAGAAAAAGACCGGCCTCGCGCTTATGATCAAAGACACAAAGCTAGTCGGCATCAGGTGTAGAGAGGTTCGCTCCAAAGGCGACGGATCCATGATCTACCTAAACAGAGACCTAATCTACGACACAGAAGACGGCTACGTCTACATAAGAGGCCTAACAAGGATACCAGTTTTGGCGAAGAAAAGGACAATCAGAGACAGGATCAAGGACTGCGACAGAATCAGTAAAGCATACGAAGAGAAGATGCAAGGGTGAGTACAAAGGTGCCACCCCTTTTTTATGCCTTGAGATGATGATTATGGCTATGCTTATGGTTATGGCAATGGCAATGGCTTTGTGCCGATAAACTTGAGGTCGAAAAATTCGTCCTCAAGATAAATTGAAAGAAGAAGGGGAAACTGGACTCCTTGTTTCAAAAAAAGACGAGTTTCTGAAATATGAGAATAAAAAGAAGACCATTGTTTCAATAGTCTTCATATTCATAATTATTCAATTTAAAATAAACCACGCTTCAAAACTTTTCATAAAAAGCCAAAATTAAAACTAATGAAACTTCATATCTTGAGTCTCATCCTTATACTTTGTAGATAAGTACTTAATTCTGTTTTCAAAATCAGGGAACATATCCTCTTTAGTATAGTAAAACTCATACAACTTTTGACTTAGCTCATCATTTATATGTTGTAAACACTTTATTTGTACTTCATCCATGTGATCCTTAATAAAAGTTACCTTTTCTAAAAACTCATCAACTTCCTCAGGATCATTAACTATTTTTTTTAAATCCTTATCATTCTTAAGATCATTCTTAAAATCATTCAATAAATCAAACTGTTTATCAATAGCATTTTTATATTTTTCAGATTCAAGATGTAAAACTATCTTCACATAAGGAATTGCTTCAACTTCTTTTGTGCCACTTTTATTTAAAATAGCTTTTTCAAAATTTAAAAATGCACCCTTTTGCGCCAAAATTCTGTCATTAATATGACTTTTTTTAACCTCAGTAAATAAATTTAGCTTATTATCATCATCATAGTTGTTATTTATTTTAAATAAATAAAGCGTAGGCTCTTTATATTTGTCGATACTATCTCGTAGCATAAATAACATTGCGATATATGGATTTCTTGTTATATCTAAAAGAGATGTTTTTAAGCCAAAGTGTTGTAACAAAGATAAATCACTTTCTCTACAATTAATACTCTCGTCATCAACGAGCTTTGTATAATTAACCATATCAGGAAATTCAAAGGACATTCTTTTATATATGTTTTCAAAGTTTCTAAGATAGTACTTCGTTGTCTCCGATCTTAATACACCAGGTAGCAACGGATAATCACCCGCTTGTCCCCTGAAATAATTAAAATACAAATCGTCACCCAATAAAGTTTGTAATAATTCTTTATAAAGGTAGAAAATTTGCCATGATCCTCTGCTTAAATTGCGCTTAATAGATAAATTGCATCTCTTAATAGTATTGTTTAGTTTTTTATTATCAGCATATTTGCCATTATCAATTAATTTTATCCCTAATAGCTTATATTTTCTTTTATCATTAGGCTCCATGATATCTATATCAGGGCAATAAGAAATAACGATGGTGCTAGCAGAAAAATATTTCGACTCTTCATAAGAGCTCATAAAATCCTCATATATGCTTTTTTTTACATCTTCCATAACAGTTACCTAAATATATTTAAGTTTTTAAGTCTATACTTAAAAGACTCAAGCGATACATTCATTTTATTTGCAGTATTTACTGCTATATAATCAATGTCACTTTCAGAAAATTTACCTTCAGCGTTATAATCAAGCTCTGTCATCGTATCTAGCAAAGCCTCCCTGAGTAATATTTCAGGCATTAGTAATTCAGCAGCAAAACCGTTAGCACTTACTTCGTTCATCCTTTCAATAATGCCTTTGTAAACTGTATAGCTAGTGTCTCTATGCGAAACACCTTCATGGCCTAATAATATATGGCCAATCTCGTGTGCTATGGTAAAACGTTGCCTAACTTCAGGATCTAGTATATTAACATATATTGTCCCTATGTATAGGTCATTATTATGCTCACTTTTTTCCTTATTAGTCGAAGAATGTGAATTCACGCAAGATCCTGATACATTTAATATGTCACGTTTTATTCTTATCTCGCAAAGTTTTGCAATTTTTTCTACATCTACTTCAAACTCTTTTTCTAATTCCTCTCTTTCTACATCTCTTCTGTACTCACCAAACTTTTTTAAAAACTCTTCATCATAAATGTCACCATAAGTTTTTAATTTATCCATTTTTAATTTATCCATAACACTTTCACCTACTTTTAATTATACATTATAGCAAATTATTTACTACTTGTATACATATTATACCACAAAAGATACTAAATTTAAGCACTTTACAGTCAAAATTTTAAATTTTAATACTTTGTGCATAGAATTTATTTAAATTTCTTATTTAAACAAACAGCAAGATTTATTCTAGTGAACTTTGCTTTTTTTATAAAAAAACTTTTCTGACATATATATACCAGAGGCAATGACGCCTCTTTTTTATTTATGGAGGTGAGACCGTGGCAGAGAAACTAATTTCCCTACTTGCTATGACTTTAAAATTCATGTTCAAAGACAGTGCAAAAGACAAAGCAGAACTCGTGATGGCAGTAGCTAGCTTAGTACGTGAAATAAAAGATCTAGTCAAAGAATTGCGTAAGCAATATTAGATTAAATTCTTTGCTTAAATGAAAGAAGACCTATAGTGCCACTTATTTTATTAAGAGGTACTATGGGTCTTCTTTTCTAAATAAAACGCGTAGAGAGAGATTTGATGGGTGGGTTTTGAGTAAATCAATGGTTTTTATTTAATTTAATTTTATAATTCCTCAGTTATATTATTTCTCGAAAATATTAAATTGATCCTAAATCTTTTTGAATTTCATTTAAAAGCTTTATCTTTATTTTTAAAAATTCATTTATACCCTCTACATTATGATCTTCAGGTATAACTTTTGTAACACACACAAATCCTGTACATCTTTTATCAAAGGCATTTGTTACCATTAGGTTCAATTTTGTAAATTCTAATTGAACTTCAGCGCTAGAAAATTCATAAAAAGCATCTATATAGTTATCAACAAAGTAATTATATAATTCAACAGCTTCATCAATCTTATCTTCTATAAGTATCAATGCTTCCATAAGCTTCTCTAACCTATTTATTTCATCGTTATTAGTTTCTCTATTATTAGATAATTCAGTAATTCTATCCGTCAAAATTTTATGAACATCTCCGAATTTACAACCTATATAATCATAAGGATTATCTATTTGTAATAATATTTCTCTTGGTGATAACTCAGGCAAAGCTCGAACATATTTTCTTAAATTTTGATATACAGGTTCTAGCTTCTCTCTCCGTAATAACTTTTTCTCTTTCTTTTCCCTAATTTTATCGTTGATTAATGAGAATCCAAATTGAATAAATCCTCCGAGCATCAAAGTTATAACAGGAAAAACTTTTTCCCAAAATGCCTCATTCATGAATAGTCCTCCATAGTTTTTATAAGTATAATTAATATTATATCAACTCATAAACAATATTTAATTAATTACTAAATACATTTGCTTTTTAGAATTGATAGTTGTATTACATGTGTCTACCTGATTACTACGCCAATCACCAGCAATAACTATTATTGGATCATTTTGAAGATTATTATTAATATACTCTTTATATCTTTCATATAAATAATCTGTTTTAAATCTTAAAATAAATTTATATTTTATTGATTTACCTGTCGATTTGATAGGGATACCTTCTTTGATTGGAGCTTTTAAATAAATCTCTTTCTTATAATCATCATAAAAGTCATCACAAGCCTTTGCTTCAACTACCTTTTTATAAAAACAACCTCTAGGATACATATGCTTAGTTCTCTCATCTAGTATCATAGATCCAACTTTAGTATCACCATAGTATTTATCAATATCAGTTTCTTTACACATTTGATAAAGTTGCAAAATTGTATTTATTGTTAGCTTATGATTAACTAAATCACCTTTGTTATTATTTTTTGATTCGTCCACAGTATTTATGTCCTTATCTTTATCTTTATCTTTATCTTTATCTTTATCTTTATCTTTATCTTTATCTTTATCTTTATTTTTGTTTTTCTTCTTTTGTCTATCTGGTGCTAATATATTATCCATAGTATTTTCAAACTTAAACAGTGAATCATCAAATATACTTCTAATAAAAGGTACAGTATCGTTTTTATAAGGACAGTTTTTTATATGTCCTTTCGTAGGTAACGCTCTAAAATACGGCACTTTTAACCCCTCTTTTGAGCATAGGCGCATCTCGGCATTACACTCTTTATTCAAGCAATAATACGTAAATTTTCTATCATCCACAGCTGCTTGTTCAGCTGTTAATGCATGATTTCTTTCTACATCTCTAAAGGCACACTTAGCCATATAATCACTCCTTAATTTTATATTTTCTTAAATCTTTTACCCATATATCAATTTATCTAAACAAACTATTCTATGTACAAAAAAGGAAGGTCATACGACCCTCCTCTTTTATTCTAGTTAATTATTAACTATTTTGCTAATATTTTTACTTCTCCAGTAGCTACGTTAGCTGAACCATATTCTACTGCAACTTTGTATTCTTTTCCAGAAACTAGTGTTACAGCTGTAACTTTTACAGATTCAGTTGGATAAGTTTTTTGGATTTCTCTGTTAACATAAGTTTGTACATTAGCTACAGTCATTTCAGCTTCAGTTAATTCAGAAGCTGGAGATACTAATGCTAATAATTCTGGTAATCTCTTATCATTTTTAGCTTGTTCTTCTTGTGCTGCAGTTAACTTAGTAACTTTTTGGTTTGCTATAGTTACTACAGGTAAAGTAGCATCTTCTCTGCTTGATACTTTAACTGTAAATGGATTATTTGTGTCAACGTTTAAGTGAATCTTACCATTTTCAGCTCCGTTGGCATCTGTGCTAAATAAACCTGCTTTCTTAAGTTCATCAATAATTAAGCTTACATAAGCTTCTCTTTCAGATTTAGTTTCAGTTGAAGGGAAAACAATTTCATTATTAGTTGCTAATCCCTTAACTATATCTTCAGCTTTCTTTAAGTTAGCTTTTGCTTGTTCTTTAGCTGTAGGTGGTACAGCTGCACCTTTCTTACCAATAACTTTTGAAGCGTTATTGTATCTATCAGCTACAACTTCTACTTCACCGTTTAAGAACATAGTTTCGAATATTGCTAATCCAGCATATCCTCTGCCTACAAATTCTTCATGCATTCTGCCATCCATATCACGAACTATTCTAGTGTATTCAGTTCTAGGATCTACAGTGTATGATTTGTAGTAACCATTTTCTCTAACTGTAATATAAGAAGTTGAAGAACCATTGTTCTTTACATCTGTTAATATAGTTAATGTTGGAACGTCGTCAGGTCTAACAAATCTTACTACTTCTAGATAAGTTTTAGCATCATCTAGGTAATAAACTTGTGCGTAATCTCCATCGTTGTTGTTGAAGATTGTTGTTCCGCTGTACATATAAACTTCTTTTGTACCAATCTTAAATGTATTTCTTCCATCAACTTTTACAAGTCTGTCAGGTGTTTGTCCTGATGGAATTACAACATCAGCAACTCTACCAGTAAGAACTTTGTCCTTATTGTCTATAGTTTCTTTTACTAATTCTAGTAATACTATGTCATCAACACCGAAGTCTTTAGTACTTGGAAGTAGATTTACTACATATTCTTTTCCGTCTGCGTCAACAAATCTTGCATCAGTTAGTCTCTTGTTTTGAAGAGCTGCATATTTGTCTTTTGCTACAGCGTAAATTTCTTTAACAGCTGTTTTGTTAACAGCGTTTTGGAATATTACAACGCTTGCAATACCATCGTTATTGCTTAAGAATTTATAGTGTTCTATATCAAGGTTATCTAACTTTCTAGCAAACTCACCTTCGCTTAGAACATAAGCTCTTAGTAAAGTATTATTTTTGTTATCTTCGATAAACTTGTTGATATCTTTAACTTGTGTTAATTCGTTGTTCTTATTTAATGAATAAGCGTGTAGGTTTTCGAAGTGTCTGTATTGCATGTTACCAGCTTGAATGTATCTATAGTTAATAGATGCCTTCATTAATTTTAACATGTAATCTTGTCTATCAAGAATAACTCCCATACAGCCTATTTCTTCTTCTCCAGCTCCTTCGTAATAAACGATATCGCCATATTCAAAAGTATTTTGTAATGTATGGTTATTTAATATCTTATTATCTTCAAAGTAGTAAGTATTTCTACCTTCTTTAGCCCAGAAAGCATCTTCGCTTGAAGGTAATAATTGTACTTCACCGTTTGATCTAATTCTATTTACAGCATAGATACCATCTTTCCAAGACTTAGCTGATTCAACTAATTGAACTGAGTTGTCAAGAGCTAATAAAATCTTAACATCATCTTCAATAGCTAATCTTAAGTCATGTCTATCATCTACTACAAAGTAGTTCTTTCCTTCTAAGCTATAGATAGCTTTTAGGTATTTAGCAAATTTTAATAGATATTCAGCATCTTTAGTTACAACATAGCTTCCGTATGGATGTTGAACAGTTTTTTCAAATTTTGCTTTTACTGTAGCATCTTTTCTAACGATAGCGTTTTCATAGTTGTTGTAGAAGTGGATAACATCGTCTTTAACGATATCTTTTACTTTACCAACTGTGTAACCGTTCTTGTCATGGAATACAACTCTTTCATCTAAGTCAGATGCTTTTGATACTCTAGCGTCTCTTGAATCGTCTAGGTAATAAACAGTTTCATCTTTAACTTCTGTAACTGGTGCTACGTCGTTAAATTGATAAGCATCGATAAATACTACTTTACCATTCTTAATAGTTGCTCTAGCAAAATCGTATCTTACTGATTCATATTTTGCAGCAAAATCTTCATATTTGTAGTCCTTATTGTTTAGATATGTTCTGTAGATTCTTTCATCTTCATTGTCATATCTTTCATCAAATAAAGCAGTATATCTTCTGTCACCATTTAATTCAAACTTTTTAGAATTAACATCAACAATCTTACCTTCTACATAGTCGTAAGTCTTATCAACATTGATTTCAATAACGTTGTTATCTTTATCAGTTGTGATATCGATTACTTTACCAAGTAATTCTTCAGGGTCTCTCATTAATTCTTTGTCAAGTTTATATTTGTGTTGGTCGCCTCTCTTTGATCTAGTTGCGCCTACCCAGTTAGCTTCTTGAACAGGTTTAATAACTTCAACAACAATTTCGTCGTCATTCATCTTTTCAACTCTAGAGTTTTCTAGAACGATTGCTTTATCAATCTTTCTTTCGCCAAATTCTTTACAGTTAATCATGTTGTAAAGCATCTTGAAAACGTCTCCTCTAGTAGCCATGTCAGTGTAAGCTGGAACTTTTACGTCGTTAAATAGACCTAGTTGTTGAGCTTTTACAATGTATCCTGCTGGATATACTGTACCAACTTCTGCTTGGCCAAGAGCGATAGTTAACATTGTAGCCATGTCTTGGTAAGAGATTTGTCTGTCTGGTCTGAATGTTCCGTCTGTGTAACCGTTTACAAAGCCTTGTTGTTTAGCAACTGCGATGTAGCCGTTTGCCCAGTGGTTTGTAGGAACGTCTTTGAATCCTGTAGGAACTGTCTTAAGAGCTTCAGCTGATTTTTCAAGATTTTTTGCTCTAACAATCATAGAAGCAAATTCTGATCTCTTAACGTTCTTTTCTACCTTGAAGTCGTCTGAATCTGCTGAATAACCAGTGATGAAACCAGCCTTCTTAAGAACTTTGATAGCTCTTTCTAGAGCTTCGTCCTTAACAGGTTCTTCTTCCTTCTTTTCTTCTGTCTTTTCTTCAGTTTTTTCTTCGGATTTTTCATCCTTCTTGTCTTCTGTCTTTACTTCTTCTGCTTTTTTATCGTCAGCAGGAGTAGTAGTTTCAGCTAGAACTGAAGTAAATGAGCCTACTATCATGATCATAGCAAGTAGTAGTGCAAGTAATTTTTTACTCATGTCTAATGACCTCCTTTTGTATTTGTGTAGGATAAGCCTACACTCTTAATGTATTATACCACCTAAAAGTGAATATTGCAAGAACAAATCAACTTCTGTAATATAACTGTAACAAATGGTTAAATTATCTAATGAAGAAATAATAGCTTATGTGTTCTTTCTTTAGAAATATTCATAAGATACTAATCCATTTGTTGCGAGCTTGTAAGCGAGTGCCTTGGGTAAGGCCGCTCTAAATATAATTTGCAATAATTATTTCAGTTGATTGCGAGCTTGTTAGCCAGTTTCTTTTGTAAATCTGCTCTAAATACAGTTATTACAAATGTTATAAAATTTGTTTCTTGCTTCAAAACAATTCTAGTGGTACTTTATTTACAATTACATTATAACACAGAAAAAGCGTTTTGTTTGTTAAGAGTGTGTTACAAAAGTCGATTCGCGTGTAAAACGACTTTTGCGTTTTGCCTTTTACGCGCGCTTGACATATGCCGGGCGTATGACATATGCCAGGCGTATGGTATATGACGAGTGGATGATATGTGTCGGGCGATTGATATATGCGCTTGGGCGACCATTATCAGGGAGGGTCTATATAAAAGAAAATTTATTTATATAAATTTTCTTGCGATTCAAAATACTTACGTATTTTAAATCTAAAAATGGAAGATATATATTTGAATGTTTGGTATTAATAATTCAAATATTAGCTAAGTATGTGTATATTGCTTATGTTTACGAAGTGGCAAAACCATTCTCAAAGAATATTTACTCTATGTGGCTTGACAATGTCTTCCTTATATAATATAATACACTCTGTAGTTCGAAGTAGTTGCTAGTACACTGAACTACACGGAAAGTAATCTAGGGGGTTCTCCTTCGTAGGCTGCATGCTGGTCTTGATCGGTTTTGGATACGCATGTGGCTACCCAAGTCTCGCATCACGAACTTTTTACTTAAATCGAGGCTCTCGGGCAAGGGCTAGGCTCGAGTTTGGGTTTTTAAAGAAATCCTCCTTCATTAATAGATTTCTTTGCCCCTGAAATGGACTTTGGGGTCCTTGATTGCTTTCTTGTTTACTATTACCATCCCCAAAAGCAGTACGCCGTGTGTGTGCTGCTTTTTTTATGTGTATGGGTGGGGTGCGAAGTGGCGAGACCATTCTACACGCAAAAAAAGACGCCTCGTGTGAAGCGTCTTGATAATTGATTTATTTTGTTTTGATTTAATTTGTATTATATATATACAAAGGAAGATAGTTACTCGTCTAGTTCCCAGTGGCCATTGCTACCGCGGCCAATGTATTTAAGATTGTCGATTTCTTTTATTATTCTCTCTACAGTCTTTTTGCTTACGCCAAGCTTATCAGCTATGGATTGTCTAGTAACTTTATTATTATCCCTTATTTCTTGTTTGATAAATTCAATAATTTTTTCATTTTCCTGAGCGACATCCTGGGCGACATTTGCGGGCGACATTTTGTCTCCATTTTCCTGTGATGTAGTTATATGCTCATTTTCCTGAGCGACATCCTGAGCGACATTTACATTTCCATCGCCATTATCCTCTTCTTCTGAACCAACTTTTTCTGTAGCTATCCTCTTAAGTGGAACTATGGTTCTAAAGACATCGCCTTCCTCGAATATTGGATCTGTAGCGGAATATAGTCTTGTGTACTTATATGTGTTACGCATGCCTGAACCAAGCTCGTCTGCTAGGCCTATCTCTCTAAAGACTTTGGATATTGGCGGATTTTTGGGGAATGGCTCGAACTTTTTAATATCTAAAGCGCCGATGCCATGTGCAAGGTTACTGTTCTCAACAACTATTTTCTCGTCATCTATAATCATTTTAGCTGGAAAACCGCTTGAGTAATCTCTGTGAGCGAGTGTATTTGAGACTATCTCTCTAAGTATTCTGTCTCTGGCGCTCACGTTGACGATGCCATCTAGCACAAAGAGGTCGTTTAGGTGTTTTTGACCGAAGGCTATGAGCCTGTCGTATGAATCGATAAGGTTTGTGGTGATGACGTCTCTGTCGTCGTAACGGTCTTTATTAACTACTCTGAAGATGGCGTCTGTCTTATGCTGCGGGAGTACTGACATGATGGCGTTGTCTTTGCCAAAAAGCAGTATGGCTGCTAGTGTAAGGCCGTCTCTACCTGTTTGTGGGTCGATGAGTATCAGATTGGCACTTCTAAGTAGTTCCTCGTCTGTCATGTCTTTCCACGAATGATTTTGATTTCTAATTGAGGCTCTCTTTCTGACTCTGGCAATGATTGAGCTGTCTAGACAATCAAGTGTCAGATTGGGGAAGACTTTGTTAACGAAGTAGCTGCCTTGTTTACGAGCGTACATCTTATAAACTAGCTCGGAGCTATCTGTGATGTTGACGTCGCCCTCGTATGACCTGTCGAATATCTTCGAGCCGTGTCTACAAACTTGGTAGCCTTCGGGAACTTGTATGTGGATTATGTCTTTGCCATCGATCACTATGTGTTCTGGTGTGAGGTATAGGGGCGGATAGATCTTTTTAGGATTGTTTATGGCTGTCGTGAAATCTTTGATCATCTTATCTACTTTTGCTGGATTGACGCCGACTATCTCTCTTTTGTCATTAACGCCTAAGATTATATGGCCGCCTGTCCTATTATTAAATGAAGCAACTGTATCGTAGATGTCTTTATTGAGTGCATTTTTCGACTCTTTTAGCTCGACGTCTATCTTCTCTCCTGTTGCGATAAACTTTTTTATCTCTTCTATTGTCATTTTGACCTCCTTTCTTTAATATTGTCTTAATATTTTGAAAAATTGACGCTCCACAAGTGAAGCGCCATACAATTTCAGTCTTAGATTAAAATACCTCCGTATTTTAATCGCAGGATAATTTTAAAATAAAATTATCCTACTTAGTCAATCTATCATATACTATGCCAAGTGTTTCTTCTTTATATTTCTTGGAAGCGGCAAGCATGTCGTCGACTTTTTTCTTTGTTTCTGCTCTGAAGGCTTCGTCTTTAAGTGATTTTAGGTTGATTGTAACGTTTAGTAGTGCGCCTTCAACGCCTGTTTGTAATAGTAGGCAGCCTACGCCAACGTCTGTGATAGCGTTGATATTGCCGTTTTGCGCGAAGATCTTTTGCATCTTCATGGCTTCTAGGCCTAGTTCTGCGCATCTGAACGGTATTTCAAGTGCTACTTTATATCCTTCTTGGATCTTTTCTGATCTGATTTTCTTTTCTTCGTCTGTTTCTTTTGGCATCTTAAGTGCTTTGATTACGTCATTGAATGCTGTTGAGTCTGTGTCAACGATTTCTTCTAGCTCGGCTGATAGTTCTACTAGCTTTGCTGAGTAGTCTTTCATTGTGTTTTGGTCTGCTTCGGATAGTTCCCCGAAAGCTTTTTTGCCTTCTGTTAGCGCCATGACCATGTTTGTTAGGGATGCGCCTAGTGCTGATGAATAGGCTGCAACTGAGCCACCGCCTGGTGCTGGTGAGTCTGATTTAACTTCTTTTAAATAATCTCTTAGTGATTTTTCGATTAACATAATTTTCCTCCTTGATATTGTTTTGTTTGTGGAATGGCTGGGCCACGATAATAGCTGAGCCACTGTGTATATAATTTTCTTTTGTAAAAAGTTATCTTCCTTTAATATATATTAGATATTCAAGATACCATCCAAAGAAATACGTGCCGTCCCCATAACCGTAATAAACGCCGAATCCTTATCCTCAAGATAGCGCGTTTGTACTCTTGACGGTCTATTCATGGTCTCGCCTTGATGCATCCTAGCTTTGAGCTTCGTCGTTAGCTTATTCTTTATCAAATAGTATTGCAGCGCCGCATTAGCGTATGCGGAGGAGCTATCCTCTTCAAAAGCGAGGTCTTTTGTGTAATTCCTTACGTAGTAAAAACCATCTTCGGCTTCATTAAACAGGTGAACGTTGTCCACGCCTATGGTCTTGGCTGCATCTTTGAATTTAAATTCGTCTATTGTGTAGCCGTAAAGTGCCTGTATCGTCTTAATTGGTACTATAAGTGTCTTTTCTTCTGCTTCGACCACCATGGCCCTCGCGTCAAGACCATTCGCAAGGCCGATATCGGCTGTTGAAAGGCTCATGGCGCTGAGCATATTTGTTATGTCGGGCGAGCTATTTACAATTGCTGGACGGCTGACCTCTATCTCCAAATTCTCTATCTTGTAGTCTTTGTAATAGATGTAGACTTTTTTCTTTGAATTTTTATCGACTTCGTAGACGAGCTTGACACCATTCTCAATGGCTTTGATATAACCAAGGTTTGTAAGTACGTAGAATAGCGCAAGTGAGCCTTGTCCGGAGCCTTCGAGTTCTGTTTTACTTGTGAAGTATCTGGTTCTGAAGACGTCTTGGTCTACTGGCTCTGCAAAGGCTGTAAGGCCGGCTCTGAGCTCGTTTGCGATGATTTGGTAGTCTTCTTCTTTGAGGCCTTCTGCGTCGGCAACTACGCCGATGGGTGTTCCGCCGAAGCGGCATGTTGCGAAGGCGTCAACGATGTATACGTGTAGATCCATACTAATCCTCCGTGATTAAGTCTGTAAGCCTTGTTAGGTCGTCGTCTGTGTAATAATCGATGGTGATGGAGCCGCCGCGCTTTGTGTGCTTGATGGCAACTTTTGTTGAAAGAAATTCCTCAAGTCTCTCGCGGATGTCTTTGATGTAGATGTCTTCTGGCTTTGCCTTCTTTGGCTTACGTGTTCTTTCCTCTGTATGCCTAACTGTTAGGCCTGCGTCTTTTATTTTATGAGCAAGTTTTAAGCGCTCTTCCTTTGTATCTAATGATAGTATAAGTTTTGCGTGTGATACGGTGATCTCGCCATTCTTAAGCATTTCAAGTATCTCGTCTTCTAGGGATAATAGTCTTGTCATGTTCGAGATATATGGGCGTGATTTGCCAACAGCTTTGGCGATGTCATCTTGCTTTAGTCCGTACTTTTCCTTTAATTTTAAATATGCAATGGCCTCGTCGTATGGGTTTAGGTCCTCTCTTTGAACGTTTTCAACGAGTTGAAGCTTGTCGACTTCTTCGTCTTCATAGTCTCTGACGATGGCTGGGATCATGCTCTTGCCAAGCTTTTTAAAGGCTCTGTAACGTCTTTCTCCGGCTATGATTTGATACTTGCCTCCATCCATTGGCCTGACTACTATTGGCTGAAGTAGACCATTCTTCTCTATGGACTCTGCCAGCTCTTTGATGGTATCTTCCTTAAAAGACTGACGCGGCTGTGCCTCTGTTGGCACGACCATTGCCATATCTATATCCATAAGCTCGTTCTTAGACTTTTCTGTGATTTCTGTGATGCTTTCAACGCCTAGGAGGCTGCCTAGGCCCTTGCCAAGTTTCTTCGCCATATAATCACCTTCCTTGCTTTTGTAAAAATTCTTCGGCTAGATTCATGTAATTTTCGGCTCCTTTTGAGGCTTTATCGTACTCGAAAATGCTCATCGAGTAGCTGGGCGCCTCTGCAAGACGGATGTTGCGGTTAATGACCGCTGTGTAGAGCTTCGCGCCAAAGAAGTTTTGAACCTCGGAGAAGACTTCGGTGTGAAGATTATTTCTCGCGTCAAACATGGTAATCAGAACGCCTTCGATTGTAAGGGCCTGATTGTAATTTTCTTTGACTAGCTCTATGGTCCTAATGAGTTTCGAAACGCCTTCAAGTGCGTAGTACTCTGCCTGTATCGGGATGATGACTGAGTTTGCGGCCGCGAGACTCATGATTGAAAGGATGCCAAGTGACGGAGGCGAGTCGATGAAGATGAAATCGTAATCATTTTTGATCTCGTCCAAACGGCGCTTTAAGATCTCTTTCCAATCGCCTTTTTGTGCAAGCTCTATCTCAAGTCCCGCGATGTCTGTCGATGAGTCGATGACGTGGAGCTTATCTAGCTTAGTCGGCTTAATTAGTGATCTGATGTCTTTTGTATCGTCTGTAAGGAGCGTGTATGTGGACGAAGCCGCCTCGCTGTAGTCCTCAAGCAGGCCACTCGATAGGTTTGACTGAGCATCCATATCGACGCACAAGACCCTCTGGCCAAGCTTTGCAAGCGCATAGCTTAGGTTGATGGCTGTCGTTGTTTTGCCGACGCCGCCTTTTTGATTAAATATGACAATAGTTTTGGACATGAAATCACCTCTGATTTAATAATAGCACAAAGTGCCGTAAATATCAATAGCAATTTATGGACAAGTCAATTCTATAAAAATTTCGCCTAGAACTCGAACGCCCTCGTCACAGCTCCAATGTACTACTTGTACTATTTCGCCGTGAACGCGTTCTTATCTTCGTCCTATGCATAAATTTTTCCGACGAATTGATCTTGTCTTTTGGGGTGCGGTGAGTTTTTAAGAGGAATGTTCCACGTGGAACATTTTTTTGGAAATGGATTTGCGTCGATAGATGTTCCACGTGGAACATTTTGATTGAGCTGATATAATAGTTTTGTTTAAGAGATGATACTCGAAAAGTGATTTTTCTTTATGACTTATTTATTTAAGATCAAAATTCTGTTTTCACTATCAAATGACAGAAAAGTGTTATTAACGAAGTGACGCATCTGAGCAAATTGTGAAATTTATTAGCGAAACGAACTGCCCGAAAATCCATCTAGCTGAGCGTAGCGAACGAATATGGATTTTCAAGTGAGTGAGCTTTTAGAAATTTCCAATTTGTGAAGCCTAAGTCACGAGTAATACACTTTTCGTTAAATATTGCAAATAAATCACTTTTCGTTATTGAGCCAAACAAAAAAAGAGACCATATCAAATATGATCTCTTATATTATCATTCTCTTGACTACTTAGTAGGTCCGCTTCTTACAACGCATATAGAGCCATCTGGGTAAGTAGTCTTTTCATAATGTTCAGTCTTTATTTGTGGTTCTAGGTCGCTATACTTAGGGTTCATTGAATCCCAAAGCTCGCCATTTTTTAGTTTAAGTATTAGTTTATCTGCTGTTTCTTCATCGACGTCATTCTTTAATAGATTCTCTTTTACTTTGTCTAGTAGTTCTTGCGGTATATCTTGTGGGCCAGCACTAAAATTATCTAAGTCTGCTAAATCAAACTCACTTGCTTCTTCTGCTTCTTCATTTGTCTTTGCGCATCCAACGCTAAACGCCATTACTAAACAAAGCGCAAGTACTAAAAATAATCTCTTTTTCATAATTACATCTCCTTCATAATAATTAGACATCCTTATTATTAATATACCCAAATAAAGCAGTTCTTATTCAGCATTAATATTTCGTTTATTTATACTAAGGCAGCTACATTTATAAAATAATCAATGCTAGTCTTCTTATTATATAGTAGCAAGCACAAAAAAGAGACCCATAGGTCTCAATTATAAAATATAAATTCATTACGTAGCTTGGTTCGCAACGCAAATCGAATGCGAACTAGATGATTGGATTACTCTTTGCTAAATTTTTTCCCCTCGGATACTTCTTCGGTGTCGCTTTAACTTTTTTCACAATCACTATCGATCGATCAAACTCATCAAAGAGCCTATACTTGTGTATATCAACAATCTCTCCACCCATTGCCGCTATAGCTTTCTTTGCCTCCATAGCTTCTTCATCTATATCGCCAGACTTCATAGATAGCATAAATCCGCCAACTTTCACGAAGCCCATCATATACTCTGTAAGTGTGGATAGGCGAGCGACTGCTCTTGAGATGGCTACGTCGTAGGCCTCGCGATGACCACTCACATGAGCAAGGTCTTCGCTCCTTGCGTGAACTGTCTCTATATCTTTTAAATCCAAATCCATAATCACTTCGTCCAAAAATTTTAATCTCTTCAATAAACTATCGTTAAGTAAAATCTCTTTTTCTGGAGCGAGTATCTTCAGAACAATGCCAGGGAAGCCGGCGCCAGTGCCGACGTCTATTATCTTCTTCGCATCTTTTAGCTCTGAAAGAGTAAGAGGGTAGGCGCTGTCGGTGAAGTGGAGCCTGTCGACCTCATCTGACTCGGTGATGCCAGTTAGGTTCATTACCTTATTTTTCTCCACGAGCATATCCTTGAAGCGCTCTAGCTCAGCTATTTGCCCATCTGTAGCGTTTATATTAATCTCATTCAAATAATCTTTCAGCATATTTATCCTTTCAAATGTTCCACGTGGAACATTATTTTCTTAAGTGTAGTAAAACCATCTCGGGCGGGTTGTTTAGCCGCGGCACGAGCTTTAGTCCGCGCGCTAGGCCTCTCGAAACGACTTCGCATCTGCCGTTCGCCTCATATACGCCGCCAGCATACTTTGGAAATATTCCTTGGTTCGGCGCAAAAACTCCGTTATTTATAGGAGGCAGGCGCCACTGACCGCCATGCGCATGGCCCGCGATAATTAAATCTGCGTTTAAGTCCTTAAACTGATCCTTCGTAAGTGGCTTGTGCGAGAGAACGATGCGATAATCATTAAAATCCGTATCCGCATCGAGCCTCTTAGCCACATGCGCCGCGTAATCCTTCATTCGCCAAGGGTGCCTGTCTCTAAAGCCCCAAATTTCTATTTGCTTATCGTCAGCTTTGTAAATGGCCTTGCCATCATCCAAGACTGTGATCCCCATGGACGCAAGCTTATTCATGTGCAGCTCTGCCTTGCCGGAGATGATCTCGTTATTGCCTAGGATGTAGTAGCACTTGTATTTTTTGATGCCATCCACAAATTCATAGCCTTTTTTATCGTCGATCTTGTCATCAAATATATCGCCCGGCATTAGTATTGCGTCAAATGGAATGCTATCGACTATATCAAGCAGCTCTCTTTGATTTTCGCCAAAGTCCATCGAATGCAAGTCACTGAGCACGAGCAAATCCATATCCATGGGTGCCTTTACTGTGTACTCACTCACAACTAATTCTTTCTTCCACATAGTGAATAGGGCGAGTGCCATTAGTGCGGCGATTGCTATAATCACATAAATCATTTGCGTTTATTTACTTCCATATATATAATGATGTTGTTGATGTCGGCTGGTGTAACGCCGCTGATTCTCGAGGCTTGGCCAAGGTTTAACGGTCTAAACTTTTCGAGCTTTTCCTTCGCTTCGGTCTTTAGGCCCTTAACGAGGCTATAATCAAAGTCCTTAAGTGAACGCTCTTCCATCTTTAAAAAGTTCTCTATCTCTTTATTTTGCTTCTTGATGTAGCCGTCGTACTTGACAATTGTCTCGAGCTCAAGTATTTCGTCCGGCTTATCCATAGATAAATCCATAAACTTAGCTAAATTATTGTAATGTATCTCTGGGCGGCGAAGTAGCTCTTCAAGTGTTACTGCTGTCTTTAGTCCAGTCGTGCCAAGGCTTTCAAGGTAAGCGTTTGTCTCTTCCTTTGGGCCAATGGACTTCGACTTCAATTTTTCAAGCTCGCCCTCGATGCGTTTTTTCTTCTCAAGCATTCTATTGTAACGCTCTTCGCTCGCAAGACCAATCCTATAAGCATAGTCAGTGAGCCTCATGTCAGCGTTGTCCTGACGTAGACTTAGCCTATATTCACAGCGGCTCGTCATCATACGATACGGCTCGTTTGTGCCTTTCGTAACGAGGTCGTCGATCAAAACGCCGATGTAGCCCTCGCTCCTTTTGATAATGAAGGGATCCTTGCACTCAAGCTTTAGGTAGCAGTTGATGCCCGCCATGATGCCTTGTGCGGCGGCCTCTTCGTAGCCCGATGAACCATTGATTTGGCCCGCGAAAAATAAATTCTCATGCTTTTTGGACTCAAGGCTAAGCTTTAGGGAAGTGGGATCGATCGCGTCATACTCAATCGCGTAGGCGCTCCTCATAATTTCGGAGTGCTCAAGCCCCTGAATCATCCTATACATCTCAACTTGCATCTCCTCAGGAAGCGCCGTCGAAACGCCTTGGATGTACATTTCATCAGTGTCCGTGCCCTCTGGCTCGATGAAAACTTGGTGCTGATCCTTGTCCTTAAAACGAAGCACTTTATCCTCTATACTTGGGCAATAGCGCGGACCTTCGCCAGTTATGTCGCCAAGCGTCCTCGCCGAGCGATCCATGTGCGCTAAAATATATTCGTGCATTGGCTTAGTAGTGTATGTTAGGTAACAAACCTCTTGTTCTTTGAGAATAGCATCCGCCTCATTCATAAACGAGAAGGGGACTATTGTTTTGTCGCCCTCTTGTACAGCCATCTTTGACGTGTCAATGCTACGCCTATGGACTCTAGCTGGTGTACCAGTCTTCATCCTACGTAAATCAATGCCATGCTCATTTAACGATGCCGATAGATATCGAGCAGGGAAGCGGCCATCGGGGCCCGACTCGTAATTTAGCTCGCCCTCAAATATTCTTCCTTTAAGATAGGTGCCTGTCGCCAAAATGACTGCCTTCGCCTCAAGTACAGCGCCTGTAGTCATTCGTACGCCAGTGGCGCGGCCATTATCATCAAAAATGACTTCGTCCACTTCGCCTTGGATTATGGTAAGGTTCGGCTCCTGTTCAAGTGTCTTCTTCATCTCGCGGTGGTAGGCCTGCTTGTCGGCCTGAACGCGCAAAGAGTGCACGGCTGGGCCTTTTGAGGTATTCAGCATACGCGACTGAATGTAGGTTTTGTCGATGTTTTTCGCCATCTCGCCGCCAAGCGCGTCAATCTCGCGAACGAGGTGACCCTTGCCAGTGCCGCCAATGTTAGGATTGCAGCTCATTGCAGCGATTGCGTCGAGGCTGATGGTGATGACAGCAGTTTTCTTGCCAAGGCGGGCAAGTGCTAGCGCCGCCTCGCATCCAGCGTGTCCAGCGCCGACTACGACTGCATCGAACGTGCCTCTAATATATGTTTTTTCTCTTCTTTGCATAAAATCACTTCCTTTAGTCTATTTGCCGATGCAAAAGTTTTGGAAAATCTTATCAAGTATCTCGCTGTCGAGCTTCTCGCCAAGTATTTCAAGAAGGCTATCGAGAGCGGCTCTTATGTTGACTATGAGTAGATCGTAGACTTGTTTGTGCTGAGCATCATTTAATGCCTCGCTTATGGCTGTGTGTGCCTTATTAAGTAGATCCATCTCCCGTAGATTAGCGTAAACTAGGTCATCTTGAGTAATTTCGCCACCTAAAAACATCTCCTTAATCATGTCTTTAAGCGCTTCAAAGCCTTCGCCAGTCTTTAGGCTCGTTAAAATGTATTTTGCATTTTGCTCGAAATGGTCTAGGTACTCGCCATTCTCGCCTTCGTCTACCTTATTTAGTATATATATGTGTTTTTTCTCTTGAACCATGTCAATGATCTCTTTATCGCCCTCGGTCATAGGCTTTGAGTAATCAAAAACTGCTAGAACGAGGTCAGCGTCCTTGATTGCCTTCTTCGATATGGCGACGCCCATGCGCTCAATTTCATCCGATGCCTCACGAATGCCGGCCGTATCCATAAGTTTAAGGCTGATGCCCTCAAGGTCGATGTACTCGGTGATCATGTCACGTGTAGTGCCCTCGATATTCGAGACGATGGCCGTTTCTTCGCGGGTAAATGTGTTTAGAAGCGAGGATTTGCCTACGTTTGGTACGCCGACTATGGACGTTTTGATGCCGTCCTTAATAAGCGTCGATGTAGATGCGCGCCTGATGTGCTCTGCTAAGCTATCTTTCACATCTGTCAATGTATTCGTGATGCGCTCGTAGCTGATCTCCTCTATGTCTTCTTCTGGATAATCGATGGCGACCTCGATATTTGCAATGAGCATCTTAAGGCTATCTGCAAGGCCATTAATAAAGTCACGGACTGATCCATCAAAGGCTTTTAGAGACAGATTATAGCTCATGTCGGTCTTGGCGTTGATCATGTCAGCGACAGCCTCAGCCTGTGTGATGTCGATTCTGCCACCAATAAAGGCCTTCTTCGTAAACTCGCCGCGCTCAGCAAGTTCCGCGCCATTTTTCAAAAGCAGGTTAAGTATCCTTCTTTGACTAATTACACTACCGTGCGAATAAATCTCGACCATGTCCTCTGTAGTGTAGGTATTTGGCGCCTTCATAAAGCATATCAAGACTTCGTCGACAAAGCCCGCGCCGTCATAAATCCTGCCGAAGTACATATATTTATTTTTAAAATCATCTTTGCCGCTTGCCGAGCGAAAAATTTTCTTCGCAATAGCAAAACTATTCGCCCCGCTCATCCTGATGATGGCGATGGCGCCCGGCTGCATAGCAGTTGATATTGCACAAATCGTTCTCATTTCTTCTCCTTTGTATATTGTTTTTAGATTTTAAATATGTGAATATTTAAAATCGCAAGAAAAATTACGTAAGTAATTTTTCTTTTGTATTTTCAATTAGGCTAGTATTCTTGCCATGTCAATCAAAATCAATATCTCTAGTATTTTTGCCTTGTCTAGCAAAATCACTTTCTCTAGCATTCTTGCCTCGTCTAGTAAAATCACTTTCTCCATCAATTTTGCCTTGTCTAGCAAAATCACTTTCTTAAGCAATTTCACTCAGCATAGCATTTTCAGTCATCGTGGCAAGGCCATTGCCATTACCATAATCATAAAGATAAATAAAAAAGAGGCTATATAAGCCTCCTAATTACTTCGCTATGATACAAACTCTTCTGTGAGGCTCGTTGCCCTCAGAAAATGTTTTTACGCCTTCAATACCTGCTAAGGTTTCGTGAACGATACGTCTGTCATAGCTAGTCATGTACTCTAATGAAACCTTAGTACCATACTTTCTAGCCCTTTCACAACCTTGTATAGCAAGCTCTCTAACTTTCTCTTGTCTTTTCTTTCTGTAGTCGCCAACGTCGATGTAAAGCCTCTTAAACTCAGCCAGCGACTTGTTTAGCTGAATTTGCGCTATCGTGTTCATAGAGTCCAAAACCGCACCCTTCTTACCGATCAGTTTCGACGTGTCATCCGATGAGTCCCCATCAATCAAAACCTTGATCATATCGTCAGACTCATCAATCTTGTACGAAGCCTTTACCTCAAATAGCCTAAAGAACTCGTCCAAGAAGTTTTTTAATATAATTATATGTTCAGCGTCAGCACCATTGCCATCATCATGGATTTCGTGATTTTCACAGCCATGTTCATGGTCCTCGCATCCGCAGTGACACTCACTTACTTCTTCATAAGTAACCTCAATCACAGCGTCCTTTGCGCCGATACCTAAAAAACCTTTACTATCTTCATTTATTACATCAACAGTGAAGGCGTCTCTACTCATGCCAAGTTCAGTCTCAGCCTTGATTATAGCGTCTTCAATAGTCTTTGCTTCAAATCTACTTTTCACTTACAATTACCTCCTCTTTCTTAATGATCCTATTTTGTACAAATTGCTGAATTGCAGCAAATAGGCTTGATACAGCCCAGTACAAAGCTAGGCCAGCTGGATATTTAACTGTAAAGAAAAATGTCATTAACGGCATAAAATACTGCATCATATTCATAGACTTGGCTTGCTGCTGGTCAGTCATACCGACCCTTGGCGTAGTCACACTCATTAGAAGCGTTACAAGCGTTGCAATTAGTGGAAGACCATACCAATATGGGTCAGCTAAAGTTAAATCCTTGATCCAGAAAAAAGTCTTGTCCATCGCAGCGTACTTAGCCGCGCCAAACGCGTATATTGACGGATCCTTACATACTTGGAAGAAGGCAATCAAGATAGGGAACTGAATAAGCAGAGGCAAGCAGCCGCCAGTGATTGACGCGCCTTCTTGTCTGTAAAGCTCCATAACCTTTTGAGAGGCGATCTGTTGATCGTAGCCGTACTTCTCTTGAATTTCCTTAACCTTAGGCTGTAAGTCCGCAGTCTTCTTCATCTTCTTAGTAGAAGAAATTTGTAGTGGCAAAACCAGTAATTTCACGATAATAGTCGAGATAATGATAGTCATTGCCAAAAACGAGAAGTTTGCAGGCTCCGCGCCCATGCTAGCAAGCTGATCATATATGAAATTAAAAAGGTAACCTAAAATTTTACCTAACATATAAATCCTCCTTACGATAAATAAAGCCTAAAGGAAAACTATACAAGCGGGTCATAGCCGCCCTCTGACCATGGATTGCAGCGAAGCACACGCTTCACAGATAAATACAAGCCTTTGAAAAAACCATATTTCTCAAAAGCTTCTATCGCATACTCAGAGCAAGTTGGCGTGAAAATACAGCTGGGCCTCTTGTGAAAAATCTTATGTGCCACAAAGCGGTAAAACTTCACAACCATAACCATAATCCTACTCATAAGCTTTATCCTTTAAAACATTTATTTTTCTTAACAAAGAAAGAAATCTTTTTCTAATCTTGTAGAAATCGTAGTCAATAACCGTAGGCTTCACCGAAATCACAATGTCATAAGGCTTATCAAAATCCCCTGCGTGCGCCTCGATGATGGCCTTGAGCCTTCTCTTTAGTAAATTCCTCTTATTCGCCTTGCCGTACTTTTTACTAATAGCAAAACAAAACCTAGGGTGATCTAGGTTATTATAGCGGTAATATACCGTAAAAGACTCGTTAAAGGCCTTCTTCTTCGACAAGAAAACCCTGTTAATATCTACTTTCTTTCTTAAACTCAAATACCTTTGCATAAATTATGCAGTTAATCTCTTTCTTCCTTTTAATCTTCTTCTCTTTAAGACATTTCTACCAGACTTAGTTGACATTCTTTTTCTGAAACCATGTTCAACTTTTCTTTGTCTTTTCTTAGGTTGATAAGTTCTCTTCATTTATATACACCTCCTATAGTACATAAACTCCTATAGTAATTATAATTAATTAAGAGGCCTTTGTCAAGAGAAAATTATGAAAATATTAATATAATAGATAAATTAGTACTTTTACTATGTTTATAGAGTAGTTTTGTGGATAAAAAAGAACCTCACACATAAATGGTAAGATTCTTTAAGCTACATATTATGTAGAATTTTTTGGAGTGGCCGCAAATTTAATAAAATCTACGTTCACTTCGTTAATTTGCAAAGAAATTTAGATGATTGAAGAACCTCGTCCATAAATGGCCGAGGACCTTTACGCTACGCTTTTGTACAGAATTTTTTGGAGAGGCCGTAAGTTTAATCAAATCGACGTTCACTTCGTTCCGTCTCTTTGTAAACTCTGGCATAAATCATACATTACCAATCGAACTTAGCTTCGCTTGTTCTCTTGGTGTATGAAATTAACGTGTGCTAAATGCACTCCGCAGCGACAAAATAATTCGAAACTAGCGAAAGGGCTAAATTTAATGCGAATTAACATTAATCTCTTTTTAAAGACGCTTTGTAAATGGCATCAAACACTTGACTCATTGTGAATATACTCATAAGTAGAGCAGCGCCTCTGCAGATGATTAGAGCATCTGGATAAGTTGCAACACCAGGGATTTTAAAAGCAGCCGGCTTCAAATATAAGAAAAAGAAAGTCCCAGCTACGATGATCTTTAGTATAAAGTAATCCAAAAATGTCATCTTCTTCTTGTTGTTCATGATAAACCTCCTTTGATTATAAGTTTATTATAACACAGCAGGGGAAGTAGTTCAAGATGATTTTAGGCACAAGCCTTTTATAAAAAATTCCGCTTGAATTGAAAATATTGATTGCAGTTAAAAAATTTAACCGAGCATAATTAAGAAAAGTGATTTTTATTATCTAATTTTATATTTAAGATGAAAATTTTGTATTCACTATCAAATAACAGAAAAGTGCTTTTACAGAGCGAAGCCTTCGGAGAAAACTGTTTTAATTTCTTTGCGAAGTGAGCCGACCGTGGGCTCATCTAGTTGAGCGAAGCGAACGAATATGAGACCACAGGCGAACAAGCTTAGAAATTATCAGTTTTCGTAGACGCAGCGAGCTATGAAAGCCGTAAGTTTAATCAAATCGACGTTCGCTATGCTCCGTCTCTTTGTAAACTCTGGCATAAGGCATGCATAGCCAATCGAGCTTCACTTTGATTGCTCTCTTGGTGCATGGACTTAACGTGTGCTAAACGCACTCCGCAGCGACAAAATAATTCGAAACTAGCGAAAGGGCTTGATTCAATGCAAATTTTTATATTTCATCCAAAAACTGAGTATAATACACCGGCAAATACTCTATATCTCCCTCTTTAAGATAATCTTTTGTGTATATAACAAAACTTTTTCCTATCCTTGACCTATATTTGTCGATAAACACATCTAAGGATTTATGCGCTTTATAGCCAGATGACTTCACTTCTATAGGGTAGATTTTATTGCCACTTGAGATAAGAAAGTCAAGTTCATAAGTCTTTTTAAGCTCTTCATCGTAGCAAGTATTGAAGTAAAGGTCGTATCCTAGAGATCTAAGCGACGTTGCAACTGCATTTTCGTAGAGCATGCCAAGATTTACTTCTGACTTATTAGATAGCAATTTTTTATAAATTTCATTCTTTGTAAATGGCTTATCCATAAACATTAGCGTAACAAAGAGTCCTGTGTCTGACAGATATAGCTTGAACTTATTTATATCCTTAGTCAAAGCAAGCGAGGCGCCTGGATCGGTGCTGTTGTATGAGGCTAAAACCGTTTTTGACTCAATAAGCTCTCTGATCTCGTCTTGAACCGTGCTTGGCCTTTCATTTTTCAAAACTGATGATATTTTATATGAGCTTGTGTGCCTAGACAATTCTGACGGTATATTCTTATATAGATCAGAAGTAAAGCCTCTCGTGTCAAGTTTATAAAAATCGTCCAGGTACAATGTAATTATATTTCTCTTTACCATATCAACTTCTTCAAGATTATTGCTCTCGATGTACTTAAGTACAGCTTGAGGCATGCCGCCAACAAGCATATAAAGCCTAAATTTTAGAAGCATCTTGCGGCTTGCAGCTTCACCTAGACTAGTGCCATTCAAAAAGCACTCCCTTAAAATGTCGTTGCTAGCCGTATCACCCGTAGCCCACAAAAATTCTTCAAAGTCCATAGGATACATGCTTAATTTTTCTTCCTCGCTCGGTATTAGGATGTTCTCAACATTCTTCCTGATAGATATAAGCGAACCCGTCTCGATGTAATCATATTTGCCGTCTTCAACTAATAGTTTAATAGCTTGTCTAGCCTTTGGGCAAAATTGCACCTCGTCAAAAATAATTAAAGATTTTCTCTCAATAAGCTTAGTATTGAACAATAGTTGGAGCTGCATGAATAGATAATCAGTGCTACTTAAGTCCTCAAATAGATCTTTCAAATCTTTACCAGCACGCGAAAAATCTATAAGGATATAGCTTTCATATTCATTCTTTGCAAATTCTTCGACTATAGTAGATTTTCCGATACGTCTTGCACCCTCAATAAGTAGAGCAGTGCTGCCTTTTGACCTTCTTTTCCACTCAAGCATCTTAGCATAAATTTTTCTTTTAAACATAGTTTCACCTCAAACCCGACAATTCTTTTTCGCGTTTATACCACAAACCCGACAATTCTTCTTGGCACTTTTTCTGCAAACCCGACAATTCTTTTTCTTAATTATACCACAAACCCGACAATTGTTCAAGAAATTTTATGGGGATTATGGTGGGGCGGGGATAATAGTTGAATCAGATTAGTCGATTTTCTTAAATCGTTTTACGCGTGAATCCACTTTTCTAATTTTCCTTTTGCGCCTAGATTGATTTTTCTAATAATCATATGACGCGCGCTTGATGAAGCAGGCTTACCTTAAAATAATTTCCTCTTAGCCATAGCAAAATGACTTTCAAAAGTAAAATAGCTATCAATAGTAAAATTACTTAAGAAGTCCTCCTTGTAAGTTATAGCAAAATGCATATGATTTTTTATTTTGTTATATCTTTCAAGGCTAATAGGGGAAGTGAAATTAATTATCGAAGCAAAATAAATATTCTTAGCAAATTTAGAAAAGTGATTTTTCTTCTCTAATTTTATATTTAAGATGAAAATTTTGTATTCACTATCAAACGACAGAAAAGTGTATTAACGAGCGAAGCATTCGGAGAAAACTGCTTTAATTTCTTGGCGAAGTGAGCCGCCCGTGGGCTCATCTAGCTGAGCGAAGCGAACGGATATGAGACCACAGGTGAACGAGCTTAGAAATTATCAGTTTTCGTAGACGAGCAAGTGAGTTAATCACTTTTCTTTATCAATGGCAAAACTATAAACATTTGCCAGACACTGTCTGTTAAATTCATTTTTTATATCGAATAAGTAGAAGTTCAAAACCATTATCATGGAAGTTTATAAACAGTCTTTCCACAGCTTTAAAAAATAAATGTTGATAATTTTTTTATTTGTTGATATAATATAAAAGACATAGAAAATAGCGAAGATATTATCCTAGTTCTTGTTAATAAACTGTGGATATCCTGTGGAAATGTTGATAAATTTATGGACTTATCCACAGAAAAGGGCTATTATTCTATGCACAATGCGATTCGAGTAAATATACATATATAGACAGATGCCTGTGGATAAACTATCCACATAGGACGGAGGTAAAATTATGAACAACGCAAAGTCTCTATTTGCATCGTGTGTGGAGGCGCTTAAGGAAGACATTCCTATCAATAATATCGACTTGTGGATCAGTGTTTTAGAGCCGGTCGGCTTGGAGGATGATGTTTTGGTACTTTTGGCTCCAAATATATTCATAAAGAGTATAGTTGAGTTCAATTACAAGGACACTATCAAGAAAAAACTTGTGTCGATGGACGAGGGTGTGAGTGATGTCAAGGTTTTGGACCCTTCTCAAGGCTACGATTACAAGCAAAGTGTTGAGGAGACGTCGAAAAAAACTGGGGATATAATTCCAAATTTGAATCCATATTTCACGTTTAACAGATTTATTCCGGGGGATGCGAACCTTTATGTTTTTGAAAATTCTAAGAGAATAGCGGAAAATCCTGGGCTTTTATACAATCCATTCTTCCTTTTTGGTAAGACTGGTCTTGGAAAGACGCATTTGATTAATGCGATAGGCAATAAGATGCTAAAGGATCACAAGGATTTTAGGCTTTTATATATCACGAGTGAGGACTTCACAAATGAGCTTATTAGCTGCTTACAGAACAGAACGATGCGCGAATTTAAGGAGAAGTATCGCTCTTTGGACTGCTTGATTATTGACGATATTCAGTTTTTGTCGTATAAGGATCAAACGCAAGAGGAGTTTTTCCACACTTTTAACGCGCTTTACTCTATGAACAAGCAGATAATTATAGCGTCGGATAGGTCACCTAGTGACATTAAAAATATTCAAGACAGAATTATTAGCCGTTTTGAAAGTGGCTTAACTATTGAGGTTAAGCAGCCGCCTTTGGAAACGCGTATTGCCATTCTAAAAGCGAAGGCGGATGAAGAGAACTTAGATGTCTCTGATGATGTGCTTGAATACATCGCGAAACGCGCTAAGCAAAACATTCGTCAGCTTGAGGGAGCTCTTATGGGTGTCAAGGCTGCTTCTGAACAAGAGGACGGTACAAAGCTTGAAATTACTGTACCTTTAGCGAAGAGTGCGCTTGATTTTATGAGTCAAAGTGAGGAAAAAGAGATCACTATCGACTCGATTAAGGAAGCGGTTGCGAAGTATTTTAACATTTCGATTGAGGATATAAATTCGAAGAGGAAGCACTCTGATATAGCAATTCCAAGGCAGATAGCGATGTATTTCGCACGCGTTAATACTGATTTGTCGTACCCGAAGATTGGGGAAGCTTTTGGTGGACGCGATCACTCTACTGTGATATATGCCTACGAAAAGATTTTGAAGGAAAAGAAGACTAAGGCGAATATTAGGGACGCAGTTGAGGCTTTGGAAAAGATCATCTGTGGATAAGTCTTCTTTACTGAACATTTTATTCAGAAGACCTGTGGATAAATATTGATGATAAATATGGATTTGATAAACTTATCCACAATTATACAGGACCTACTACTATTACTCTTTATTTATATTATTATTAAGGCGAAAAGTAGTTTTAGTAAAAAAATAGAGATGAGAAAAATTTTCTTATATATATGATAAAAATAAAATTTACTAATATAAATTTTATTGCGATATCAAATACTTCATATTTGATATCTAATGCAAGGTTCCCGGGTACCCATCCAAAACGAAGTTTTGTGATAGGGTGGGGTTCTTTATCTTATTATATAGAAAATAGAGTTCAGGTAAAAATGGTAGAAGAACAAAACTATTATCATAATGAAAAATATTTTAAATGTTATATATATATGGAAGACCATTTCCATTAACAAGAAATAAATGAGGTGAAAAGATGAAATTCATTATCGACAAGGATGACTTTTTAAAACATATTACAATCGCTCAAAGGGCTATCTCTCAAAGAAGTCCTCTAGAAATTCTTGAAGCGATTAAGATAACTGCAGCAAATAACAGAATCAGGCTCGTTTCGACTGACACTGAACTAACTATCATCAGTGAATGTGAATGCACTGTGGTCGAAGAGGGCACTTGCTGCTTCTCAAACAAACTTCTTTCTGATATAGTTAGAAAGGTGCCATCTGGCGAGATCAGCTTTACATCAAACGGAGATGACGTCGAGATCAAGGCAAAGTTCTCGAAATTCAATCTAAAGAGCATGCCTCACGACGATTATCCAGAGATTGACACGCACTACAGCTTGGATAAGTCTGTGAAATTAACTATGAAAGAGCTTAATAAGATTATCAAGAAAACACTGTTCTCAACTAGTCAAGATCAAGCGAGACCAACGCTTTGCGGCGTTTACTTCAAGTTTGAAGATGGCCTTTTAAGCGCGGCAAGTCTTGACGGCTACAGAATTAGCTCTTTAAAGTTCAAGGTGGCAGTTGAGGAGAATAGCTCATTTATCGTGCCTTACAGAACTTTAGCTGAAATACAAAAGATGCTTGACGACACAGACGATATCGTGGAAATATCTTACGCAAGGGACAAGGCTGTCTTTAAAATAGACAGTGCACTTCTATATACAAGGTTAATAGAAGGCGACTTCTTCAACTACGAAGAAGTCTTTGCAAGTGAGGACTACACTACTGTTGAGATCAATAGGATGGATCTAGTGAATGCCATCGAAAGGGTTTCCTTAATAGGTTTTGAGGACAGAATCAGTCTTATTGTCATGGACTTTAAGGACAATAACCTTAACATTGCCGCGTCAAACGAGCTAGGCAACGCGACTGACGACATCATGGTAGAAAAAACTGGCGATGACATCAAGATCGGCTTCAACGGCCGCTACGTTCTTGAAGGTCTCAAGGCCATGAGCGCGGATAAGCTTACACTAAAGCTTTCTGAAAGCATCAGACCTATGAAGATTTACGAGGGCGAGGAATATCGCTACCTTGTTTTACCTGTAAAAATGCAAGCATAAGTGAGAATATATAATAATAGTAGAGATTAGGTGAGAATTATGAAGTTTAAGCTAGAAGACGAATACATTCAGCTGCAAAATGTTTTAAAAGTTTGCGCAATTGCCCAAAGCGGTGCCATGGCGAAAAACATCATTCAAGATGGTCTAGTCAAGGTCAATGGCGAGGTAGAGACTCGCAGGGGCAAAAAGATTAGGCAAGGCGACGTGGTCACTATATTTGACGAAAGTATCGAGATATGTTAAAGAGTTTAAAGCTTGTAAATTACAGAAGCTTCTCAAAGTTATATTTGAAGTTTCATCCAAAAAAGAACATAATTTTGGCGAACAATGCCAAGGGCAAATCGAATGTGATTGAATCGATTTATATGCTCAGCTTTTTGAAGAGCTTTAGAACTGAGAGAAATGCGGAGCTGATCAAGTTTGGAAACGCATCGGCCTATGCCTCTTTTGAGTACCTTTACAAGGATATTTTAAATCGGGTTGAGATCACGATTGAGCCCAAAGGCAAGCTCGTTAAGCAAAATGACAAGATGATCAAGAATGCCAAGGAGTACAATCAACGCTTTGAGGCGGTTCTCTTTGAGCCATTCGACTTAAACATCTTAAAAGGCGCTCCAGGACTTAGGCGTAAGTACATTGACAGCATATTAACAAGGCTGTCGCCATCGTATCGCGACGAACTACTTAGCTACAATAAAGTGCTTATGAATAGAAATAAGGCACTTAAAATGTACAAGGATAAAAATTCTTTAAAGGCAGTACTAAAGTCCTACGATACACAGCTCATCACGCTTGGCGCGGCTCTCGTAGAGAAGAGAAAAACATTTACCGAGAACTTTAACGCCATTTGCAAGGCCATACATATGGACTTAAGCGGCGGAGACGAATTAAATATCGAGTACAAGACTAATATTGACATAGATAGTGACATAAAAACGGCTTACGAAAATGCTTTCACTGCCAATCTTGACAAGGATATCGAGAGAAAGACGACTGCGCTCGGCCCTCATAGAGATGATTATCCCATAAGCATAGGGGGCAATGAGGCGAGGAAATTCGCTTCGCAAGGCCAATTAAGAACTGTGATGCTCGCTATGAAGATTGCTGAACTTAAGATGATTAGCAGTTTTAACAAGGATGTGACCCTGCTTTTGGATGACGTTTTTAGTGAGCTTGACAAAAAAAGAAAGAAATACCTTCTTGATGCGGTGGGTGATATGCAAGTAATATTCACGCTTCAAGACATGGATGATATAAAAGATTTAATTGATGACGACTATTTACTTATAAAGTTAGAAACGAATGAAATGATTTACGGAGGAAGAAATGGAAGATAAGAATTATAATGCGGGTAGTATTCAGGTCCTTGAGGGACTAGAACCCGTTAGAAAAAGACCGGGTATGTACATCGGATCAACTGGCACAAAGGGTCTACACCACTGCGTTATGGAGGTTATGGACAACTCCATCGACGAAGTTTTGGCCGGCAGAGCGGATACGATAAATGTGAGGATTTACAAAGACGGAAGCATCTCTGTTGAGGACAACGGCTCGGGTATACCGGTTGAAGTCCATCCTAAGACTGGCAAATCGACTTTGGAGACAGTTCTTACTGTGCTTCATGCGGGCGGTAAGTTCAATAACGACGCATACAAGGTATCAGGCGGTCTTCACGGTGTTGGTGTTTCATGCGTTAACGCTCTTAGTGAATGGCTGATAGCGACTGTTAAGCGCTCGGGTCACATATATGAACAGCACTTTGCTAGAGGCAAGGCGCAAGGCGACATCGAGGTCGTTGGCGATACTAAAGAATCGGGTACTACTATACAATTTATGCCGGATGAGGAAATTTTCGACACGACTGAATTTTCAAAGGAAGTCCTTGTTAATAAGTTTAGAGAAACTGCCTTCCTTAATAAAGGCGTTCGCATCACTCTAATTGATGAAAGAGAAGAAGAGCCACAAGAGGAAGTTTTTCACTACGAAGGCGGTATCAAGAGCTTTGTTGAGTACATCAACCGTAGTAAAAACGCCATCACAAACGATATCATCTACTTCGACAAGTCCATGGACGACTGCGAGCTAGAGATTGCAATGCAATATACTGACGGTTATTCGGAAAACGTTTTAACCTTCGCAAATAACATACACACAACAGAAGGCGGCTACCATTTGACAGGTTTTAGAAACGCTTTAACAAGGGCGCTTAATGATTATGGTAGGAAAGCCAACATTATAAAGGAAAAGGAAGAAAATCTTTCTGGCGATGACGCGAGAGAGGGTCTGACAGCCATTGTCTCGGTTAAGCTTAAGGAGCCACAATTTGAGGGACAAACTAAGTCAAAGCTTGGTAATAGCGAGGTTCAAGGCATAGTGAACTCTGTAGCTTACCAAGAGCTTAATGACTACTTCGAACTTCATCCGCAAGAAGGAAAGAAGATTATCGAAAAGGCAATATCGGCGCAAAGGGCGCGTGAAGCGGCTAGAAAGGCTCGTGACCTATCAAGAGGCAAAAGAAGTGTCTTGGATAATACTACTTTACCGGGCAAATTGGCGGACTGCCAATCGAACGACAATACTGAGACAGAGATCTTCATAGTCGAAGGGGACTCAGCCGGCGGATCAGCTAAGCAAGGCAGGGACAGGAAGTTCCAAGCAATACTGCCACTTAGAGGTAAGATACTTAACGTAGAAAAGGCGAGACTCGACAAAATACTTGCTTACGAAGAGATAAAGGCGATGATCACTGCTTTTGGTACAGGTATTGACACAGAATTTAACATAGAAAAGCTTAGATATGGCAAGATCATCATCATGACCGATGCCGACGTCGACGGCGCTCACATAAGGACACTTCTACTAACATTCTTCTTTAGACATATGAGAGAGCTTGTTGACGATGGACACATCTACATCGCTCAACCACCACTATATATGGTTAGCAAAAATAGAAAAGAGTACTACGTATATGACGATGACGAGCTTGAAGTGCTATTAAAAGAGATAGGCAGAGACAACTACACAATTCAGCGTTATAAAGGTCTTGGTGAAATGAACCCTGAACAGCTTTGGGAGACTACCATGGACCCAGAACATAGAATTTTACTAAGAGTCAATGTAGATGACGCTGTTAACGCCGACGAGATATTCTCCATGCTCATGGGGGACAAGGTCGAACCGAGAAGAGAATTTATTGAAAAGAACGCAAAATACGCGTCGAACTTAGATATATAATGAGGTAAAAAGATGACAGATGAAGTAATTTTAAAAGATAAACAATTTAAGGATGTCAATGTCGAGCACGAGATGAAGTCGAGCTACTTGAGCTACGCGATGAGCGTTATCGTCTCAAGAGCGCTTCCTGACGTAAGAGACGGACTAAAACCGGTTCACAGAAGGATACTTTACTCGATGAACGAACTAGGCATCACACCGCAAGGTCAGTACAGAAAGTCCGCCAGAGTAGTCGGCGACGTGCTTGGTAAGTACCACCCACACGGTGACTCAGCCGTTTACGACGCTATGGTTAGACTTGCGCAGGACTTCAACACTAGATATTTACTTGTTGATGGCCATGGTAACTTCGGAAGCGTCGATGGCGATGGCGCTGCTGCGATGCGTTACACTGAAGTAAAGATGACAAAGATCGCCATGGAGATGCTTCGTGACATTAACAAAGACACAGTCGATTACATGCTAAACTTCGACGAGACAACGAAGGAGCCAGTTGTGCTTCCATCACGTTTCCCGAATTTACTTGTTAATGGTTCAGCAGGTATCGCCGTTGGTATGGCGACAAACATGGCGCCACACAATCTAAAAGAAGTTATCGACGCTTGCGTTGCCTACATCGATGACAAGGACATAGATGTCGAAGGACTTATGAAGTACATCAAGGGACCAGACTTTCCTACAGGCGCCTTGATTATGGGTAAAGACGGCATCAAAGAGGCATACAGCACAGGCAGGGGCCGCATCGTACAAAGAGCACTTTGTGAGATAGAAGAGAAAAAGGGCAGAGAAAAGATAGTTATCAGAGAGCTGCCATATCAAGTAAACAAGGCAAAACTTATACAAAAGATAGCCGAACTCGTAAGAGATAAGAAGATCGAAGGCATATCAGACATCAGAGACGAGTCCGATAGAGATGGTTTAAGAGTAGTTATAGACATAAAGCGTGATCAAAGCGCCAACATTGTTCTAAACAATTTATATAAGCAAACTCAAATGCAAAACACTTTTGGTATAATCAACCTAGCCCTTGTAAATGGCGAGCCAAAGGTACTTACACTAAAAGAGTTAATTGAATACTACATTATGCATCAATATGAGATAATAACTAGAAGAACACGTTATGATCTTGCAAAAGCTGAGGCTAGAGCGCATATCGTCGAAGGACTTCGTATTGCACTTGACCATATCGATGAGATTATAAAGGTAATCAGAGGCTCAAAAGACGACAAGACTGCTGCTAATGAGCTGATGACTAGATTTAAGCTAAGTGAAATTCAAGCAAGTGCCATCTTGGAGATGAGACTTAAGAGATTAACAGGACTTGAAAGAGACAAGCTTGAAGAAGAATACCTTGAACTGATAAAATTAATTAATCAATATAAGGAAATACTTGGCTCAGAAAGACTGATCTACGGCATCATCAAAGATGAGCTTATAGAGATCAGAGACAAGTACCAAGACTTAAGAAGAACAAGAATCATGCCAGACCCAGGCGAGATCGATACCATAGACATGATAGAGGACGAAGACGTTGTAATCACTCTAACACACTTTGGTTATATCAAACGTATGCCAGAGGGCGCATATAAGATGCAAAAGAGAGGCGGCAAGGGCGTTCAAGGCATGCAAAGACGTGACGAGGACTTCGTTGAGGACATCTACGTAGTATCGACTCATGACGACTTACTATTCTTCACAGACAAGGGCAGGGTCTACGCCATCAAAGCCTACGAAATACCAGAAAGTTCACGTCAAGCGAGGGGACTTGCCATAGTAAATCTAGTTCAGCTTGAAAAAGACGAGAAGATCTCAGCCATCATCCCAATAAAGAGAGATGAAGAAGGTGGCTATTTATCAATGCTTACAGAGCAAGGTATATACAAGAGAACTAGCCTTGACGAGTTCAAAAATATCAAGAAGAGAGGTCTTAAGGCGATAAATCTTAAGGACGACGACAAGGTTATAGGCGTTAGAAGGACTGCTGGAGACGAGAAGATTGCCTGCGTTACTAAGATGGGTAAGATACTGATCTTCGACGAAAAAACTACTAGAGCCATGTCAAGAACAGCGATGGGCGTTATTGCGATGAAGCTAAACAAGGACGACTGCATAGTCTCAATCGAAGTCGCTGACAAGAAGACAAGCCTTTTGATGATCACTGAGAATGGTTATGGCAAGAAGACAGCCTTTGATGAATTTAAGGTACAAGCAAGAAACGGCAAGGGCATGATCTGCTACAAAGTCACAGGAAAGACAGGACCGATAGTCGTTGCAAAAGCTGTAGAAGAGGAAGATGAGATCATGATCATCTCACTTAAAGGCGTTATAATCAGGATAGACAGTGACAGTATAAATGAATTAGGAAGAAACACACAAGGAGTTATACTTATGAAGCAAGCCGACGACAAAGTTGCCAGCGCATCAAAGTTTGTCTCCTCAGTTGAAGAATAAATATAGGAGGGCCATATGTTTGATTTAAACTTAATCGACCAAGGGGATCACTACCTTATCGAGCTGATAGGGGACCTCGACATTTACAATAACAAAAAATTCAAAGAAAAGCTAGCCGACATCTACGAAGAGCTTGATAAGGACCTAGTTGTAGATTGCTCGCGTCTTGAATACATTGACTCTACAGGCCTTGGTAGCTTTATAAGTCTACTAAAATTGACAAGAGACGAAGAAAAAGAAATCACAGTAAAAAATTTAAAGAAGAACATCAAGAAAGTCTTCAAAATTACTGATTTAGATAAATTATTTAACCTAGGAGACGACGAATGATATTTACACTAGATATTGAAAATAAGGAGAATTACCTTTCAATCTTTAGACTCATGGTCAGCAAGGTCATGGCAGAGGAAAATTACAAGTTTGACGATATAGAAGACACAAAAGTCGCCGTTGGAGAGATGGCTTTGGTGGCTCATGCCATTAACAAAGACAGAGTCAAAATGGATATCAAATTCAAAGAAAAGTCGATGATCATCACCATCTACCTAGATAAATATCCAGAGGGCGATGACTTCGAGATGAACATAGACATCATCAATGCACTTTCCGAAGCGATGCTCATTCAAGACGATAGGATTGAAATTATAAGGAAGAGACCATGACAAAGGCGAAGAAGAAGGACGACGTACAAAAGCTTTTTGAAGAGTACAGAAAAACTGGCGACCAGGCGCTTAGAGATGAGCTAATCGAGAGGAACCTCTACATTGCCGAGATACTTGCGAAGAAATTCGTCGGCAAGGGCATCGATTACGACGACATCTTTCAGATAGCGTCACTTGGGCTGATACTGGCAGTTGAAAGATACGAGCCAGAGCGCGGGTTTAAGTTCTCTAGCTTTGCTACGCCTACTATCTTGGGCGAGATCAAGCGTTACTTCAGAGACAAAGGCTGGACAATCAAGGTGCCGCGCCGCGTTCAAGAGAACACGAAGAAGGTCAAAGACGCCTACCACCACTTAAGCATGGTTAATGGCGAAGTGCCCACAGTTAAGGAGATAGCAGAGTACCTAGGCATTGAGACCGACGAAGTTTTGCTTGCGATGGACGCGGGCAAAGTTTATACGCCTCAGTCAATAGACTTTGAGATAGGAACTGATGATAAGAAGACCGCACTCGCTGACATCATAGGCGACGACGACCAAAGCTTTAAGGACTTTGAAGATAGAGAGCAGCTCGATAGCTGGATGAAAAACCTTTCAAACACCGAAAAGGAAATAGTGAGAAAGAGATTCTTCGAGCAAAAAACTCAGCTTGAGATAGCGGGCGAGATGGGCCTATCGCAGATGAGCGTTTCGCGTATAGAGAAAAAAGCGATTAAAGAGATCAAAAAGCATGCGAAAAGGGAGGACTTTTATTGATATTCGTAGACAACAAATCCCGAGATGGCGCGTATAATCACGCTCTCGAAGAGTACCTGATCAAAAATGTGAAGAGAGAGCTCTTCATGATTTGGCAAAACGAAAACACAGTACTTTTAGGCAGAAACCAAAATCCTTATAAGGAGATAAATATAGATTACATGAACGAAGTCGGCGCAAAGCTAGTGAGACGCCCCTCAGGCGGCGGCTGCATCTACACCGACGCAAATATAGTGCAGTACACAATAATCACGAAGAAAGAAGAAAATTCTTTAAGAAAGTTTACCGAGCCAGTCGTTCGCTACTTGAATGGCAAAGGCGTTAAGGCAGAGTTTACCGGCAGAAACGATATTATTGTTAATGGCAGAAAAATCTCCGGCAACGCGCAGTACAAGGACAGAGAGCTCATGATACACCACGGAAGCATCATTTATCAGGACAGCCCCATCGACATAGGAAGATTGCTTACGCCAGCCAAATTAAAGCTTGCGAAGAAGTCATTAACAAGCGTAAAGAGCCGCATCACAAGCCTTAAGTCCATGATGAATATGGATATATCCATGTTTATAGAAGAGCTGAAAGACTATATCAAGGACTATTACCATATAGATGAAGAATATATTTTAAGTGATGACGAATTAAAAAAAATAGAAGAGATAAGGAAAAATAAGTACGCAAACGACGAGTGGACCTACGGCCGCTACGGCAAATTCGATAAAGTGCACTCATTTGCGAGCGATGCCTGCGTCGTGGATATCTATTTGAAGAGCCATGACAATGTGATTGAAGACATTCGTATAGACGGCGACTATTTTGGAGAAAAAGCAAAAGAGGACTTGGAAGGACTATTCAAAGGCGTAAAACTTGAAAAAGATGATTTAATTAGGGCGCTCTCGGGTATTGATATGAGTGAATACATCGAGGGCATCACAAAAGATGAACTTGCAGAAAATATTTTAAAAACGAAATCAGGTGATTAAATGCAAGAGAAAAACTATATTAAAAAGCCAGATTGGCTAAGAATAAAGGTTACAGGCAACAAGAATAACGACGAGATCGAGCACATGCTAAAGGATTTGAAGCTCAACACCGTTTGTAAAGAGGCGAACTGCCCGAACAAGATGGAGTGCTACAAGTCGAGGACAGCGACATTCATGATACTTGGGGAGAATTGTACCCGCAATTGCAGGTACTGTAACGTCACTACGAAGAGGCCAGAAGAGGTCGACCCGCATGAGCCAGAGAATTTGGCAGAAGCGGTGAAGATACTTGGGCTTAAGCACGCAGTTATTACCTCAGTTACAAGAGATGACCTTGCAGACGAGGGCGCTACTCAGTTTAGAGACGTAATCAGATGGGTGAGAAAGCTAAATCCAGACACAACAGTCGAAGTCTTGATCCCAGATATGCACGCGAAAAAGGAGCTTCTAGACATAGTTATGGACGAGAAGCCAGATATACTAAACCACAATATCGAGACCATAGAAAGACTCTTCCCAGAAGTGCGTAAAGAAGGAAGCTTCAAGGACTCCATCGAAGTCATTAAGTACGCCAAAGAGAAGGGCTTAAAGACAAAGAGCGGATTTATGGTAGGACTTGGCGAGACAAAAGAAGAAGTACTTGCCTTAATCAAAGAGCTTTATGAAGCAGGCTGCGATTATATTACCATCGGACAATATTTGAGACCAAGTTTGAAACATTATGAAGTCAAGAGATATGTCCATCCGGATGAGTTTAAGGAGTATGAAGAATACGCTTTGAAAATAGGGATTAAGAAAATAGCTTCAGGACCGTTCGTACGTAGCTCGTATAGGGCCGCAGATATGATAGAGAAATAATTAGATAAAAATTTATTCACATAAATTTTCTTGCGCTTCAAAATGCTTGCGCATTTTAAATCTAAAAAATAATGGATATAGATTCACTTCTATATCCATTTTTCTATGTCTATCGCACGACGTATGTCAAACACCCGTCATATCTTTAGCAAAATCACTTACTCACTCACTCGTAATATGATTATTAAATTTACTTATTCAAACGCCCGTCATACGCTTAGTAATTTTACTATATCAAACGCATGTAAAACGATAAGCAGAATTTTTATTTCTCTTCTATTATATATAGGGGGCAAACTTATAAATAATATAAATACGATTCGCGCGTGAAACGATATTTGCGTTTAATGAATTGAATTAATTGTAAATAATCTATTATCTAAAGCAAAAGTAAAACGATTTTAAAAGAGTTAAGAGCGACGATGATTGGACTAAGTAAGTATTATACACTACTTGTAGTATTAATTTTATAAGCAATACACAAGTGTTAAAAGAAAATTAAAAAAATTTAAATTTTTTCAAAAAAACCCTTGACAAATAACTTTTTAAATGGTAGAATGGATAAGTCATCTGGAAAAACCATATGGCAAGCAAAACTGAATAAAAGTGAAAAGAACGATTTAAACCAATCAATTTTTTTATTGATAAATAATTTCGAATTTAAGAGCCAAGGATAACTTGGGATTAAATAAACCATTTAATCGAGAGTTTGATCCTGGCTCA